>CAZHUM010000019.1:12804-34485 GCA_964535805.1 uncultured Thermoplasmata archaeon | reverse complement strand
CCTTGACTATAACACAGATAAATTTATACTGTTTAAATCCATACGGATAGATGACAAACGTCTGACGAAGGAGTTTGTGGGAATGGAATCAGAAGCACTCGAAGACCGTTCGGTCAAAAGGCATTACGCAATGCTGGATATCTCACTCATAGTATTTTGGTTTCTGTTGAGCGGGAGCTTCTACTACATGTTGAATTTAAAGGAGATCTCGGTCTATACGTTGGTGGCTGGAGTTGCTGCTGCCAGCGCAGTTACACTCACGGCTCACGAGTTCGTCATACGGGGCGAGGAGAGGGAGAAGAGCACTTTATCGGAATATATCGTTTCATTTTATAACGTGGTCACACTGATCGTAGACATCATATTAAAATTGATAATCGCCAATGGTATCCTGGTTTACCAATCGCTCACCATGGATATCGAACCCAGGATCGTCAGGGTGAAGGTCGATCTGACTTCTGAATCAGAGGTGACGCTCATCTCGCTCCTGATAACTTTGACACCGGGAACGCTTGTCACGGATGTCGAGGAGATCGATGGGGTGTACTACCTCTACGTGCATTACTCGTACCTAAAATCCGAGGATCTGGGTGAGAGCATGGAAACAACAATCATAAGATGGGACAGGAAGATCAGGGGGCTTTTCAAATGACCTTTTTGGATGGGATCTCTACGATCCTCATATTTATCACACTCTTCGCTTCCTATAGGCTCTTTTTGGGCCCATCCGTTTACGACAGGTTGATCTCGATGAACGTCACGGGTGTTATGGTGACCATCATACTGATACTCCAGAGCATAAGTACAGGGATGGGGCTTTACATCGACATCGCTATCTCGTTCATCATGTTGAATTTCGTGGGGACCATCGCCTTCGTAAAATATATAGAGGGAGATGATTTCAAATGATCTGGTACCTGATATCACTCTTCCTGATATCCCTGGGGATCGTGGTTATGTTTACAGCATCACTTGCACTCTTAAGGTTTAAAGATGTGTACATGCGGCTCCACGCAAGCTCGAAGGCCGGGACCGGCGGGGTACTGACCATCCTTATAGGGGTGCTTATACGACAGGGTTTCTCCGAGATATCTGGAAAAATAATATTGGTGATCGCCTTGATCGCCTTCACGGGTCCAGTGGTGTCTCACGCCCTTGGCAGGGCTGCATATGTGGAAGGGGTGGATACGGAAGATATTACCTTCATAGATTATGAGAAAGAGAGGGGTGATTGACTTGATAATAGAACTGTTTTTAGTGCTGTTCTTAGGCGCTTCCATTCTTGTAGTGATAGAGGACGATCTTATAATGGCACTGATATTTTTAGCGATGTCATCACTCTTTTTGATCGTTCTGATATACTTTTATCGTTCACCGGATGTCGCTTTGACCTTGAGTGTCGTCAGCACCGCGGCTACAACAGTACTGTTCCTGGCAGCCATTAAGAAACTGGAGAAGATGGGATATGAAAGAGGCATTGAGTAAACGGATATCCACATTATGCTTTATCTTGCTTGTAAGTGCTATCCTACTTTACAGTTTGGATCTAGAACATGATGACAAGGCGAATTCACCTATCAAGGAATATTACGAAGATAATATGCAAGAGACAGGCTCGAGAAATATGGTGGAAGCAGTACTGCTGGACTACCGAGCTTATGATACATTCGGAGAAGTGATAGTACTTTATCTAGCGATCATCGGCGTTCTTCTACTGGGTAAGAAAGCCAGGAGGGAGGATGCATGAGTTCCGTGGTCGTGAAGACCGCAGGCAGAGCACTAGCACCCTTCGTATTGATATATGGTGTGCATGTCACGCTTTTTGGTTCATTTTCTCCCGGTGGCGGCTTTCAGGGTGGTGTTATCATGGCTTCAGGTATCATATTGATCTTGGTCACGCACAGTCAAAAGGAGATAGAGAGGCTCTCACTAAACATAGAGTGGTTTGATACCTTGGGTGTACTATTTTTCATGCTCGTTGGGATAGCGGGCATAATAATGGGCGGAGCTTTTTTGGCTAATCTCTGGCCCGAACATTTTACCATGTTCGTCCTGCTTGACATCGTTATATCACTAAAGGTGTTCTCCGGTATCGTTGCTCTTTTCATATACCTCTTCGGGATGGAGGTGGACATATCCTAAACGGGATCACAGTTGGCATCATAACGATCCTCGTGGGTATGTATGGATTGACCAACAACAGGAACGCCGTCAAGATCATGATGGCACTAGCGGTCATGGGCGGCGGTGTTATCCTTCTCTTCATTTCCATAGGATATATCCCCGGCGGAAGTCCTCCGATCTTGGGGAATCCAGAACCCTTCGTCGATCCAGTGCCACATTCTTTCATGTTGACTTCCATCGTAATCAACCTCGCCACCACTGCACTTGGACTTGCATTGATACTGCAGCTCTACAGAAGATACGGAACGCTGGACGTTAAGAAGTTCTACAGTGGTGATGACGATGATTGAACACGCACCCGTCCTGATGATAATCTCGCCTCTAGCCGGAGCCCTCGTATTAGCGGTATTGTCCAAATTTAAGCTCCATGAAAGGACGAGAGACATAATCGCCTTTATATCACTCTTCATCCCAGTGCTGCTTTTATTCTACTTTTCCCCCCAAGCCCTCAAAGAGCCGATCATATATGAGATGGGTGGGTGGGAACATCCCTACGGCATATCATTGGTGGTCGATAGTTTATCTATAACAATGGCACTTTTGGTCGGTATAATCACTACGGCATGCTTCGTTTACTCTTTAGAAGTAAAACAACTGCTGCCTAAGGGCGACCATTACTACATCCTCTTCTTGTTCATGGCCACGGGACTGTACGGTGTTTTCTTGACCGGCGACTTGATCAACAGGTTTGTATTCTTCGAGATCACGTTGTTGACCACATACGTCCTTTTGACCTACACGGGCACGAAGGAATCCCTGAGGGCGAGCTTCTCCTACCTGATCTTGGGGAGCGTGGCTTCTTTCTTCTTCCTCATCGGGATCGGGCTTTTGTATTTTTACACGGGCTATCTAGATTTTATCGCTCTAAGTCAAGTGGTTCCGGATCTTCCGGCCTCAACCAGAAACATCATATTTCTATTTTTTATCGTCTCGATAGGTATAAAGGGCGGGTTGATACCGTTTCATACGTGGCTCCCCGATGCCCACGTGAATTCACCGACACCTATGACAGCTGTGTTGGCGGGTCTGACCGTAAAAACCGGTGCGTATATACTGATCAAGATGTTCTACCTGGGTTTCAACACCCCCGTTATGTGTAACTTGCTCATAGGTTTGGGTCTTCTCAGCGGTCTCGTCGGTGCCGTCATGGCATACAACTATTTCGATCTGAAAAAAATCCTCGCTTGGTTGACCATCAGCCAGATGGGGTTGATAGTTAGTGCTATAGCACTGTGGTCGCCCATGGGCGTATCATCGGCGATACTGCATCTGGTAAATCACACGGTTTTCAAAGGTCTCCTGTTCCTATCTGTAGGAGGGTTGGCTCTGGTCAACGGAACACGCGATATAAGGAAGATATCTATTTTCAACTCTCATATTCTGCTTACGATCTCGTTCTTGATTGGTTTAGCGGCTCTCATGGGACTCCCTCCGATGAACGGTTTTTACAGCTATACCTTTATGCTGGGTGCCTTCGAGGGAAACTGGATATTGTACGCTTTACTGCTCGTGGTACAAGTGCTCACAGTGGGTGCCGTCTTCAGGATAATCTTTAATTCATCGAAAATACGAGTTGAAAAAGAACTGCCGGTCAGCATGCTTATGCCCATGATCATCCTTGCCGGGTTGACGATCTTTATCGGTTCGACATCGACGATATGGATGAGGAATATCGTTCTACCGGCGGGTTCGTCCTTGGTGGTGCAGGAAACCGTTCCTCTTACCACCTACGTTGAACTTTATTCGATCATTACGATGGACGGATTGGCTGTGCTCTGTACCATCCCCTTTGGATTGTTATTGGCAAAAAAAGTTAAAAGCACGAGTTTTGAAAAGTTCAAATTCTATTTTGCTAGGATACCTCTGACCGATTCAGTACGTACAATGATTGTTTTCTTATTGATCGTTCTTGTTCTGCTCTCCATCGTATGAAAGCATCTGCTCCAGGAGGATGTCTTTTCGGGTGTCGTCCAGGGCGGGTCTTCCCCTCCTCGCTTTCACGAGATCACGTAGGTCGATATCGACGTCTATTGACGCTTCTTCGTAGAGCGGACCCTTGGCTAGGGTTTTACCGGTAGGAGACACCGCTGTGTCACCACCCCAGAACACCATCTGGTCTTCTCTTCCGATGAGATTGGAATAGAACAAGAAAGACGTGGTTTCCACTGCCCTAGCGGGTATGACGGTCTCGAAGAATTTTCTCGTCGCCGAGGGTGACGCGGAGATGCAGACCAGGATATCGGCGCCTTTGAGTGCGTACATCTTCGTCAATTCGGGGAAGAATAAGTCGTAGCAGATGATGATACCGATCTTGCACTCTGGTGTTTTTATTAGATCTAGGGTGTTTCCGGCTTCGAAGTATCTCTTGTCCTGGAAAGGTCCCATGTTGACGAGCTGGGTTTTTCTGTAAACGTTCAGGTTCCCGTCGGGTGTGGCAGTAAGTGCTGAGTTATGGACCCTGCCCCTTCCGGGGACGGTCTTCTCCGGCATACCGCATATGATGGTGCAGTCCTTGGATCGTGCCAGCTCTGAGATCTTCTTGGAGGACGGACCTGGGATCTCCTCGGCTTCGTACCAGTAATCGTCCCTCAGCGTGTATCCGGTCAGGAACATCTCGGGGAATATGATCAGGTCGCTGTCGCTCCTGTTCACTACGTCCTCTATGATATCCAGGTTGTACTCCTTGTCACCCAACTTATGTCTTTTCTGGACCATGGTAACTCTCATGATATCGCTGTAATATTTACGAGGAGATATTTACAGTTAAGGGTGGGTTCGTGTTTGAACCGTGTGGGAGTTATATGGTAGGAGATAAATATTCAACATATTATATCTTCTAGTTGATAAAGTATAATGTCATCTCTTTCCTCTGCTTCATTTAAAATTTTCTTTTCAAACCCTGATTTTGAAAATAGACCAAATGTTTCTTTACGGCTTTCATTCCTCCATCTCACTTGGGAAGATTTTCTCTCCAATGTTTTTAAAACACCTATATCGATTTTATCTTTACTCCATTTACATTCTCCAAAGAGGATCTGGTCATCTTTTTCATTTAGAGCTACTATGTCTATTTCGCTGTCTTTATACCACCATCTCCCGATTTTACTGTACCCGTAATCACGGTTTACCGCTTTAAGACATACTTCTTCAAATATCTGACCCATATAATGGCTGTAATCTTCTTTTACAGCGTCGATAACCACACCGGGATCGATCTCGATATGACTCATGTTGGGATATACGTACGTGATCCAGAAACGAAAATAATTGTCTTTCAATCTGTATAGGAAATTTCGCGGTTTAGGTTTCTCAGTTACTGGATATTCTCTATATATGATATTCAATCTATCTAGTGATTTTAGATACTTATTGATATTTGTGATGGATATCCTGCTTTTAGAAGATATCTCTGACAATTTTGTCGCCCCGTCCGTTATAGATTTTATTATGTTAAAATAAGTATTCGGTTTCCTTAACTCCTCTCTTAGCAATATCTCCGCTTCTTCGTAAAGTATGTTCAATTTGTTAAAAAAGGTATTTTTGATATTATCATAAAAATCGGTCTCTGGATCGAACTCTTTTAGGTAGAACGGTACCGCTCCGATGGCACCATACGTTTTTATCAGATCTTCATGGGAATAGGAAGGAAGGAATTCATTTAGATTTTCTAACGGTATCTCACCGACCTGGAGTTGTCCCGTTCTACGTCCGTAAAGAGGGCTGTTGTAATCGAGTACTTCTTTTTCCATCATACCTATCGATGAACCAGTCAATATCATGAAGATGTTCTCTCCGTTCAGCACTTCGTCCCATATATACTGCATCTCTGATAATACCTCGTTGTTCTCCTCTATCCAGTATGGAAACTCATCTATGATAAAGATGAATTTTTCATCTTCTGGCAATTTACCAGAGATCTCTTTGAACAATTCGGTCAGATCCTTCGTTTCAGGGAGGAATATGTCCTGCTCCTCAGCGTATTGGTCCTTTAACCTTTCCACCTCTAACGAGTAATCCTGTCTTCTACAGAGGAAGTAAAAACTGGGCTTTTCTCTGCTGAACTCCTTGGTCAGGGTGGTCTTCCCGATCCTCCTTCTCCCGTAGATGATAAAGAGATCTGAACCCTCAGAGGAATATTTTTCTTCCAAGCCCTTGAGTTCATAATCCCGATCCACAAATCCTAGTAACATAATAATTAGTATTACGATACTATATTATATAATTTATGTATATTCACGTCTGATTCACCTTTTCTGAGAGAAAATTATTATGTCCTCCTTTGGATTGATACTGAGGTATTCAACATCCTCGGAAAAACCCAAATAACAGGCTCTCATTACCAAAGCGAGTGATAAGATGACGAACCTTGAGAAAACCATCTCCAACCTGGTGAAGGGGAGCGAGGAATTGATCAGCACGGAAAATCTGATAGTTGAGTCCGTCCAGGAACTGATGAAGGACGAGATAAAGAGTCATATCAAGAACAAGCTGGAGGAGAACGAGGAGTTAAAAGCCGAGTTCAAAAAGTCGGTGGAGATGCTCATGGAGGCGAAGGCGAAGGAGGCCTTCGCTCTTGCGATGATGGCTAAGGCGAGTGCCGACCTTGGATTCGAGCTGATCCCGCCCAAGCTGAAGAAAGAGATGAAGAAGAAACTCTCCGAAATTTTAGAAGAGGAGATGACCGAGATTTTAGCGGATTAAATACAACACTTGCATAGCCGTGCAAAAGTATTTTATATCACCTTGACAGATGTAACTTCGAGCTTGATATGGGCCTAGAGAACGGATTGGATTGGATAGACGATGCTTACTCCACGGTCAAAAGAAAGTTGGGTAAGCCCGAGAAGGAGGAGATACTTCACGGTAATGTAACGTCCGTCATATTCAGACTCGGATGGCCCATAATGATAGCCACATTTCTCAGGACTCTATATAACCTGGTTGACACTTTCTGGCTGGGTCGTTTACCGGGTGAGGAAGCTCAGTTGTCGATCACCGCTGTGGGACAGGCATGGACTTTTGTGTTCATGATGATGTCCATCGGCATCGGTTTCGGAGTTGCGGCACTAGCCCTCGTCTCTCAGCACACCGGGGCGAAGAATTTCGAGGAAGCCTCCAAAGACGCCGGTCAGCTCTACCTGATCGCGATAATTTTCTCCACCATCATGGGGATAATCGGTTACTTCATCACACCTTATTTTCTGGATATACTAACGGGGACGGGGGAGTCCGCTCGACAGCTGGCTCACTACGGTACCATGTACCTTCAGATAATATTCTTAGGATTACCGTTCATGTTCCTGTTCTTCGCTTTCACTTTCATAATGAGGGGCTGGGGGGATACCATCACACCCATGAAGATAACAGCGATCTCGGTCACCTTGAACCTGATCCTGGACCCCATATTGATCTTCGGATACGGACCCATACCGAAAATGGGCATCCAAGGTGCCGCTATAGCCACCGTCGGAACCAGGGGTGTCGGTGCACTTTATGGGATGTATATTTTGTTCTCGGGGAAACTGGGCATAGAAGTGGATTGGTCGTACCTCAAACCGGATCTAGATAAGATCAAAAAATTCCTTTCCATCGGTATACCGGCATCGGTGGGTCGTTTCGGCAGTTCCATAGGATTCATCATCCTCTGGGCTATCATATACAGGCTGCCGAATCCAGAGGTCGCAGGGGCCGCTTACGGCGTCGGGAATAGGGTACTCAACATCACGTTCTTGGTCATGGGAGGACTGGCCATGGCTATGAGCACCATGGTCGGTCAGAGTTTAGGTGCCGATGACAAGGAGAGAGCGGATGAAGTTACAAAGAAAGGGCTGCTGTTGATCGTGGGGCTGATGTCCCTATTCGCCGTTGCCATATTCTTCGTAAGGGGCAGTCTTATCGGTGTATTCATCCCCGGAAACGATGCCGTGATCAAAGAGGGAGAACATTTCCTGATGATATTCGCACTGGCTATGCCGTTCTTCGGGGTTTTCAGAGGGGTGACCTCCATACTTGGTGGATCGGGGCATACCGTCCAGCAGATGGGGCTCAGTCTTTCACGGTTATGGGGGCTCAGATTACCGCTGGTGTTTCTATTCGCGGTAGTTATCAGCATGCACTCTACCGGTGTATGGCTCGGTATGGCGTTGTCGAATGTGATCGCTTCGATGATAGCACTGGTGGTCTACAAGATGGGGTGGTGGAGGGAGAAGGTCATCGAGGAAGGACCCAGAGGTATGAAAGGAGCACCGAGATAACGATTGCATATACGTGCAAAAGTTTTTATATTCATATGGATTTATATTCTAGAATATCATGGATGATGATCGAGGGGAGAAGACAGATCGGGGTGCCTTTCAGAAGATAAAGGGGGCATTCGGGCGCCCGTCAAAGGAGGAGATACTCGAAGGTGACATAGTGCCGTTACTCTTCAAACTGGGCTGGCCTCTGATGATAGCCAACCTCTTACAAACAGCTTACAACTTAGCTGACACTTTATGGTTGGGACGTTTACCCGTCCCGGAAAACACCCTATCCGTGGGGGCTATGAGTCTTGCATGGCCCTTCGTTTTCCTTTTGTTGTCGATAGAGCTAGGGCTGGGTATAGCTGCAGTCGCTCTGATCTCCCAGCACACCGGTGCTAAACGCTTCAAAGAAGCTCAAGAGGATGCCGGTCAACTTTACTTCATTCTGATAGTCCTTTCCATAGTCTTGGGTGCGTTGGGATACCTTACAGCCCCCATTTTTCTGAACTTTTTAGCTGAGGAAGGACCTGTTGCAGCCTACGCCATAGATTATCTCCAGGTCATTTTCCTCGGTTTCCCTCTGCTTCTGACCTTCGCTGCCTTCTCTTTCGTTCTTAGAGCGTGGGGCGACACCATAACACCTATGGCGGTCATGTCTTTAACAGTGATACTAAACATAGTTTTGGACCCGTTTCTGATCTTTGGTTGGGGACCTTTTCCCGCATTAGGTATAAGGGGAGCCGCGATAGCCACCGTGTTCTCGAGAGGTATTGGTGCTGTGATCTCTCTATACCTGCTCTTCACCGGTAAAGTCGGTTTAGAACTCAAACTCCACTACCTTAAACCGAACATTGACAAGATCAAGAAGTTCTTCAAGATAGGTCTCCCTGCGACAGGAGCTCGGGTATTCGATGCACTAGGTTTCGTGGTTCTTACCGGATTTTTAGCTAGACTACCACGTCAAAAAGAAGTCCTGGCGGCCTATGGTATAGGCAGCCGTATCATAAACATCACTTTCGTGATAGTCTTCGGATTGGGTATCGCTCTAAGTACCATGGTCGGTCAGGCATTAGGTGCGGAAAAGAAAGATCGTGCTGACCGGATCGCAAAGAAAGGTATCATCCTGATGGCGGGTTTCATGTTGCTCATATCATTGATATTGGTCATACTACGCTACCCACTGATGACGTTCTTCATACCAGAAGACCCACGTGTCATCCAGATGGGGGCTATGTTCTTAGCGATCCTCGCCATAGGAGGGCCGTTTTTCGGGATCTTCGAAGCAGTATCCGGTGCCCTCAACGGCGCGGGACACACGTTCAAACAGATGCTTCTCAGTCTAACGAGACTTTGGGCGATCCGTATCCCCTTCGTGCTCATCTTCGCTTTCCTACTCAACTATCAGTCAACGGGAGTCTGGATAGCCATCGCTATCAGTAATGTGATCTCGGGTACAGCCGCATATTTTGTTTACAAGAGAGGTGAGTGGAAGGAGAAAGTCATCGATAAAATACCTTTGAAATCTCCTCCGACCTAAAACCTAAAATACTACAAGTCGAAACTATGAACTGATGAAGTTCTACGCAGAAGCATACGGCTGCACTATGAACCGAGGGGAGACCGATATGGTGGCTAAAGATTTGATTGAAAGGGGTCACCAACGAGTCAATACCCTAAAAGAAGCGGATACAGCACTCATCGGAACCTGTGTGGTGATTAAAAAAACCGAGGAGAGGATGAAGAGGAGGATAGAGGAGTTGAAAGAACTAGTGGACGATGTGATAGTCACCGGGTGTTTAACAAAAACCGGATTAGATGGATTGAACAATATTTGCCCAAAAGCGAGGGTCATAACGCCCGATGAGATCGGGCTGTTCGGTGGGACTTACAAAGAACAAGGACACATCGGTATACTGCCCATATCCAGCGGATGCCTGGGTAACTGCACATACTGTATCACTAAAGTGGCAAGGGGCGAGTTGAAGAGCAGGGATCCCGAAAGTATACTTGAACGGTTCAATGATCTTGTAGATGCAGGGGTGAAGGAGATCCAGATCACCTGTCAGGACACCGCTTCCTACGGTCTCGATATAGGTACGGACCTCGTTCGACTCATGAATAAACTCCTGGAAAAATCAGGGGACTACAGGATCAGGATAGGCATGATGAACCCTGACACCGCATGGAACATCATCGATGGATTAGTCGAGGTTTATCGATCTCCCAACGTATACCGATTCGTACACATCCCACTGCAATCCGGTTCGGATCGTGTATTGAAAGGGATGAACAGGAAATACACCTCCGAAGAGTGGTTAAATTTAGTCGATGAATTTAGAGAAGGGTCACCAGATATCACTCTATCCACGGACGTGATAGCCGGTTTTCCCGGCGAGAGCGAAGAGGATTTCGATAAGACCCTAGATGTTATTGAGAAGGGAATGCCGGACATATTGAACATCACCAGATTCAGCCCTAGACCGGCTACGAAAGCCTACGATATGAAAGATCGGGTGCACTCTAGAAAGAAGAAAGAACGTTCTAAACAGCTGACAGAACTGCATCAAAAGATATCAAGAGAGAACAATATGGAATTCGTGGGTAGGCGAAAGGAAATGATCATCATGGATAAGGGAAAGAACGATACATTGAAGGGTAGGATGGATAACTACAAAGTGGTTGTTTTGGATGAGCAGGATGAAGAACTTATCGGTAGAAGAGTAGAAGTAGATATAATCGGCGCCGAAGACGTTTATCTGATGGGAGAGATGGTCTAGCTTTCCAGGTACTCACGCTCTATGCCCTTTACCAATCCATAAATTGCTTGGGTGTAAGGAGCCTCGATATCGTATCCCTTTCCGACCTCTAGTATGGCTCCCGTTATACAATCGATCTCGGTCTTTTTCCTGTTTTCTACGTCCTGAAGCATGCTTGACCTGTTCTTTGCGGTCCTCCTCGCGACTTTCTTCGTTTCCTCGAGTAGATCTTCCATGTCACCTGCTGGAAGGTCAGCATCTTTCACCGCTATCTCAGATGCTTCGTAGTACAGTTTCTCCATCAGACCTTCTAGATATGTGTTCTGTAAGAGTTTCCCGTTCTCCACCTTCGCTATGGCGGTTAGAGGATTGATGCACGCGTTGATGACCACTTTCTTCCATATGTATCCGTAGATATTGTCTGTCGTCTTAACCTGGATACCGGCTTTATCGAAAACCTGTTTGACCTCCTCGACTTTGCCATCTACACCCGATGGATAGCGGCCTATGGGTGTATCGCCCGTGCCCGCGTGGAGCACCTTCCCGGGCGAGATGAAAGTCAATCCATGGCTGGTTATCCCTCCTATGGTCCGTTCTTCACCGATATAGCCAGAAACGATCTTCTCATTATTCAATCCGTTCTGTAGAGAAAGGATGTCGGTCTTTTCATCTAGAACATTCGACAGATCATCCATGACCGTCTTCGTGTCGTATGATTTCGTACAGATCACGACGAGGTCTAAACCCTTCATATCCGCTATATCCGTGGTATATTCCACCTCTACTTCGATCTCAGTTTCACCACTGATCTGTAATTTATCGATGTTATGCTCCCTCCTACCCAGCAGCACTACATTCTCTCTTTTGCCCAGAACGGCGGCTATAAAAGTACCGAGGGCTCCAGGACCTACAACCCCTATATCCATGGGATCACTCTAAGATTTCGTCAACTTCGCTTTCAAGCAGATCTATATGCCTTTTATCTATTGTTTTCTTGTGAACAGGGATCAGCAATATGGATTCATTAATAGCTACCTGGTCCTTCAACGATTGTATCAGGTGCAGCACCGTTCTGAAGTCGTTGTTCGTGATGAGATACTCCATCCCGTTGAGGAGGATGACACCACCCTTTCTAGCCAGGAACTGCTCGATATTCAGACTGAACTTCTCTAGATTCTTCGGACGAACCGCATTCTCTCTATCCACGTTGGAGAGCCATATCATATCGACATCCTGCAAAGAATAAGTGTCTTTAACCTTGTCGGGGTACTGTCTTGTTACGAGTAAACCGTCCATACCGCTCTGGAGAACGTCTTTGAAGAGTTGGAAGTTGTCATCTTCCGGCTTGTCGATGAGTAAATATGTTGTACTCTTGGATACACCCTCTGGGAGCTCCGCAGGAGTTTCCGTCTCTTGTTCTTCCTCCTCATCGACCGTCACTATCATGTCTTCGATATCGGGTTCTTCTATCTCTTCTGGTTCTTCTAGTTCCTCCGGTTCTTCTGATTCCGCGGGTGTTTCTTGTTCCTCCTCTTCGTGTTCTTCAGGTTCTTTCGATTCCGATCCTTTTAACTCCTCGCTGTAGGCGTTTTCGACGACCCTTTTCAACTCTTTTGCATGTGCTATTGTTACGTGGCCGATATTGGTGAATTCCTCCAGTTCAGCGGATAAGATATCTTCATAACTCTTGAAACCGTAATTGTATATCTCTTCAGATCGGGCGGGACCGATACCTTCCACGCTCTGCATGAGCCTGGAGAGCTCTTTCATCTCTCTCTTTTTCTTGGAGATCTCGTCGGCTTCTTGGGCCCTCCCGTCTAACCTCGCTTCGTACTCTTCTTTCCTCTTTTTAACAACTTGAACTATCCTACGAGCTAAACTTCTTTTGAAGCCGTCCAAAGAGGATATCTCGCTGACCGGGGCGTCCTCGATGAGCTCGAGGGACGTATAACCGTTCTCATACAATTTAGCGGCTAGTTCTTTACTCATACCGGGGATTGATTGATAGATGTCTATCAATCTGTTCTTGTAGAGTGGGATGATCCCTATATCTACCGGCTGGCCGTTGATCTCCCATTCATAGAGGAATTGGGCTTCTTGAACCCTCTCCGAACCGAGGTACAGGTTCCTTGCATTCACCTCTCTTTTGATAAGATCTGAGTACTTATCCACAGATGTTTTTATCTCCTCCTCCGCATCGATATACAATTCCAGCTCATCTTCTTTCTCGAGTTCAAGCTCTTTTCTCATGCTCTTGATCCTCAGTATTATCTCGTGGCTCATCTGTTTGAACCAAATCTGGGGGTCCAGTTCCATTTCGATATATAGATGACCCCATTCGAATTTTTTATCTATAAAACCTACCGGCATCTCCCTCTCAAAAGTGACCATGTTCGGTTCTATATCTACTAGATGTCCTTCGATCCCCAGTTGATAAGTTCCCTTCTCTACACCTTTTTTGATCTCTTTCGGCGGCCGCTTTTCCAACATCAGTTCTATCTTTCCCACCCATTGTCGATACGCTTTTCCTATCGCGTTCCTGTTAGGATGGACCTTGAGTATCATCTCATTCCATTCCTGGTGCGGTCCAACTTTCTCTAGGTGCATGACCTTCGCTTTGTTTTTTATTATCGATCCATACTTAGAGAAGAGTTCTAGAGCACGTACGTTCTCAGCATCGACCACTACCTTCTTCAGTGGCCATTTCTCCGGCATATCATTTTCAATCTTTGCCTGGGTGATCTTTTCGACCAGGGATTTTACTTCTTCCATCTCGTTCTCAAGGTATTTATCTATCAAGAACGTGTTCGTGACGGGCCAATCGGATAGGTGTACAGACCTGGCTTCTCCCTGGATATTCTGGTATATCTCGTCGGTTATGTAAGGAGCGATCGGAGCGAGTAATTTAGCCATGGCGATGACCGCTCTATGGAGAACTTTTAAAACTGCCAAAGTTTCTCTTTGGGTCTGCTGTTCCAGCCTTTCTTTGGCGATGCTTATGTACCACTGGGCGATATCATTAAGGATGAACCTTTCGATTATCGATACCGCCGTATCCCACCTGTGCTTTTCATACGCTTCTTTAACCGCTCTGTTGATGCTTTCGGTTTTTGAAAGAAGCCAATTATCTTCCGTTTTCAAATAACTTTTAAGGAATTCCAGGGTTACTTCTTCTGGATTGAAATCAGCTCTTGGCATCTCCGCTACCAAGAAATTATGAAGGTTGTGCATCACTCTGAGGACTCTGTTGTGTCTTTTGAACATATCCGGAGTTATATCTACATCTTCCCATATCGGACGTTCCGAAACCATCGCCATACGGAGCGAGTCCTGGTCCGATAAGTTGTACAGCGACTCAACATCTCCCGTCGTGCGGGATACCCTCCCGTGGCCTACGTAACTCTCCACGGGTGGTTTTTTGAACATGACCGACGAGATCGATAGATTACTGAAGAACAATCCTTTTGAATCCTCTATAGAGCCGAAAAGGATACTACCGGGCCACCAGTTCTGCAGCAGCTTCTCGTCTTTAGGATACCCGAGCTGGGCCCAAGGAGAGACCGCGGATATCATCAACGAATTGATCATCTTTCCTTCCCATCGCATCATCTCCCCGCACTTACTGCATTCGATCTTCAGGTCTCTCATATTATACAGCATGTTTTTTACATTGGGTTTGAATCCTCCTCTTTCAGCTAGTTCGTCTATAGAAACAGCTAGGAAAACGTTCCCACATTCGCATCTCCACATCGGGAAAGGTAGTCCCCAGCCGTCCCTCCTGGTGATAAAGAAATCCTCGGCATCTATCATCCAATTGTATTCTTCTGAAGTCCCCATCCATTCGGGATACCGTTCGATGTTCTCGAATAAGTTCATCATCTCTTCTTCCAGTGGTTTGACCTTGAGGAACCATTCTTCTCCTATCTCGTTGACAACCTCCGAATCACAGTGTACACAGAATTCAGCTTCTCTAGTATCGTGGGTTCTCGCTACGATCATATCCTTTTCCTTTAAAAATTGGAGGATCTCACTGTTCACATCATCCTTTGTCAATCCAGAAAAGGCTCCGTATTCTCCCGACTCCTTGATGGAGCCGTCTTTTTCGAAGGGTGAATGGATCTCTACACCGTATTCTTCAGCTATCTTCCATGAGGCTTGATTCACACCTGGGGATACCGGGAAAACGCCGGTAACGGTATCCGGGATATCTTCGGACGCGATGATGGTGTTCGTCCTGATGCCTCTCCTTTTTTCCAGGATCGGAACTCTTTCAGCTATGGGGTTGATGTACTCCATACCCTTGAGTTTATCTCCTTTCACCGTGTTGATCACCCTATGATCATCCACACCCAACATATCCATTATCTCTTTTACCCTTGAGTTCAGTACCAAACTCTTATTGGCACCCCATTCAGTCCTGTACTGGACGATGGCATATTCTTCATTCGGATAGACCGCCATGGCTACGTTCCCCATGAGCTCCCATGGATGTGAAAATTGAACAAGGAGCTGTCTGTTCCTTCCTTTCTTAACCGGTATCTTGATCAGGAATGACGTTATAGTTTTCTTTTTTCTGACGCTCTCGATATCTGGCAATGGAGAATTGCAGTCAACGCACCAATCCATCAGCTTCTTTTCTTTCCGTATAAGATTCTGCTCATACAGCTTCTCTATCGTCCACCATATAGAATCGATGAAGGCAGAAGCGTAGGTAGAAAAAAATTTTTTCGGGTCATAAAAGATACCGATCTTCCTGAATTCTTCCTCTAAATCGTTTTTATCTTTCAATGATTTTTGCTGGCATAGGTCTATGAATTCTTCCCACTCTTCCTTGGAAAGTGCCGAAGTCGAGTTAACCCCCATCTCGTTCAATGATTTTTGTTCTATAGAAAGGCTGAAAGAATCGTAACCGAAATAATTGCGGAGATTATAGTTGTTCATATACTTGTATCTCGTCCAGACATCGTATATCAGCTTATTGTAGATATCTTTGAGATCTATATGTTCTTGTAATAGATGGGGTGAGTGAACGATGTAATCGTTTGTACCCACTCCCCTCTTGTTTTTTATCCTCATCGTTAGATCGATACGATCCCACATCTCCTGAACCTTTTGCTCAATCCTCGCGGGATCATATTCTTCGATATCACTTTCCGCCATTTTATCCATTATCTAAATGACATTCTATATTAAAATTGTTTCCATCGAGACGGCGAGAGAATCGGTCCGGCGGACCGTATAGGTAAAAACATCAAAATCTCGATTTTAGTACTATTACTCCGTCCTCGCTGGTTATCGTCAGCGGTTGTCTCCCAGCAATGTGGTTCGTTCCCCTCATCTTTAGAACTTCCAGATATTTTCTCCTGACTCCTTCTTCTTCCATCATGGATAGAAGTACTACTGAGTCCACCGCATAGCTGATCTGAGCCGGATACGGTTCGCCCGGTTTGACCTCTCCGGTCAGAACGGTAACGGCCTGCCAGTTCTTCAGCAGGTTAGTCAGTTCGAAGAGGAACAATCGGTAATCTTTTTCAAAGAATGCACCCACGACCGTTATCGGGTCTATGACTATCCTCTGCGGCATGACTTCAGCTATCTTATCGTCTATGAAATCCAAGAGTTCTTCGTAGCCCTCTCTTTGAAGAAGGAGACCCATATCTTCATACTGTATCTCGTTACCGAAATAATCTTTCTTTATGAAATCGAATTGGCTCGCATACCTGAGCATCCACTGTGTGGGCTCACTCAATGTGGTAAAAAAGAGACCCTGTTCACCTTTTTTAGCACCTTCGGTGAGGAACTTCATTGCGAATGTGGTTTTACCTGTTCCTGCACTACCTGCTACTAGAACAACTGAAGGGAAAGGAAAACCACCTTCTATCATCTCATCTAGTCCGTTTATGCCGCTGGATATACGGCGAAGATTCATTTTCATGTTCTCACCTCTTTTCTAAGAGCTTCCACGTCTACCATATAGTCAAAATGATCGGTCAATATCTCACTCAACTCCGGGTGCGATTCATCGTCTATCGTTACACACCCCAGGATATGGCTGTGCGTTTGTAGAAATTTACAGAAAGAAATGATGAATTCTTCAACTTTGTCCATGTCATTGTAGTTCAACAGTGTAGCTATATTGTCTATCATAAAGAAATCCACTTTTTCCGGGGAAAGGAACCCTATCGAAGGGTTGTCACCGCTGAATTCGATGGTATCAAAGAGTCCTTCTATGTGGAACGGGCTGTCGAGGAAATTAACGTTGTCTTTTTCTTCTCTCTGGAGTCCAGACGTGTGGGTTACGGCGTCTATGAACCATAGGTTCTCCTGGCTGACATCGTGCATGTGAAGCAAATAGGACATATACTGATGAGGCCTATCGAGCACCACCATGAAACCGGATTCGTTCTCCATATCCAGCAGTCCTTTGAGCAGAAGGAGATTCGTTTTTCCGATCTGGGTAAAATTGGTATTGAATATAAGCTTGGCGGAGTTACGGAGCCCCTGTATCTCCTTGATTATCCGTTTTGATAGGTCTAAATCCCTTTCATTCATGTGAAATCATCATTTTTCTAAATAGATTAATCGGGATATTATATATCTTTCTACTAGATATCGACATGATCGCGACGGGCCATCAATTTTTCCGATCTTCTATCGGAGATCCTGTATGGACGTATGTGGATATATTACGATAAGAGTTATAAAGCAGCTCGACCGTAATTGAAAAATAGTTATGATCTCAAAAGACGACCCTTTAAAGAGCCTATATGTGGATAAGAGCGACGTGGATCGATTGAGGCTTTTTTTAGCCTTGAAGAGATATTTGGCTATCGATAAATCCAGTGGAGCACCGGTTTATCTCGAAGATTTTTTTGAATTGGAAAAGAAAGAAAAGATCATAATCTACCTTCTGTACAGAAGAGCCATATCCGCCTTGGGGCATATCAAGAGGGATGATATCGGCATCGGGATCAGGGATCTATCCAATGTTCTACGGATGGAATACGATGAAGTGAGGGAGCTACTGCAGGAGATCGAATCCGTGGAATGCTATAAAAAAAGAGGTCGGTACGAGATCCCGTCCGACAATCTAGAGACAGCTATAAAGGAATTGAAGCACGAGGAAGATGTCTACTATTCAACAGAGAAGTACACTAAAAGGATAAAGTGACCATCTTTCTCTCCATCGTAGCGAGTTTTTGTTCCGGTACGATCCTTGGGTCCAATCCGGTCAAGAAGGCTCCATCCTCTATCCCCACTATATCAACGATATTATCTAAAAATCCTTCGAACCGCTTGAAAGAATTATCTCTCAAAAGGGAATCTATGCCGTCCAAGATGACGGTTTTACCTCCTTTCTCGTAGTATCTGATTATCAGATCCGCTATCAACTCGAGGTTGACTGGATCGAGTGTGTTTTCTCCGGACATCTTGCTCAACCAGTAAATATCGACTTCCGATCCCTCCACTTCGAATGTTCGATCCGCTTTTTTCGGGTTCTGTCTGGAGATGATCAATCCCTCACCTATAGATTTGATACGTTCTAGACCCATCTGATAAAGAACCTTTGGTTTTCTTTCTTTGAAAAGGTAAGCGGAACCGTCCTCGATATCGATATCTTCACTTTCAAATGTGCCGATCCCTTCGAGCAATCCCTTGATATCTTTTCTGATTTGATCCTTTGACCACGGTTTTTCGATGTAAAGGTCGACTTTAGCTCTGTTGATGGCATCCTTCGCTAGATCAAGTTCCGAGTATGCGGTGATGAGCACACGTTTGGTATCAGGGTAATTTTCTCTCACATGAGAAAGGAGTTCTACACCGCTCATCTCTTTCATACGGTAGTCTGATAAAACGATATGGAAGTCTTTGGATTTCAGTAGGGCAACTGCGGATTCGGGGTTCGACTCAGCAACGACTTCAGCATCTATGTCGTCCGCCCCCTCCAGTGTGATTTTGATCAGTGATAATATCTCTTCATCGTCGTCCACGATCAATATCCTATAGGGTTTGCTGGACTCGCTTTCATCTTCCATCTTGATCAATTCAGTATAACAGGATGTACGGTATAAATTTATTGTGCATAGAGCTGAAGATAGGGGAGGTCAATAATTATCGTAAACCTTCCTCAACCATATATCGAACCGTGATCCACCTTTCTCGTAGTCTTTGTATTCCACCTTACCTCCGAAGGTCTCGACTATGTTCTTGACTAGATACACATTCAATTCTGACTCGGTTATGCCGGGATCTTCAACGAAACCGTCGATTATATCTTTGACCTCTTCTTCTCTCTCACCGTCATAGATGAACGAAACCTTGACGTGGTCCCTGGTTTCTTCCGTCTGTACCTTTAACCTGTCGACGTCCGAGTCTTTTACTATCCTATCTAAAAGGTTGGTGAATACACTCTCTATAAGCACACCTCCCCTGCCCTCGCTGGCTACCTTCGATGTTACTTCCTCGATTTCGTCGAAGAACTGGATGTTGTTTTTCAGCATCTCGGTCTTGTAAACTTTTATGGAGTCTTTCAAAAGGAAGACGGGGTCGACCTTTCCCCGTGCTCTTTCCTTACCCAGATTCCTCAGTAATTCTATCTTGTGTATCAACTCGTTCTGTGACCTTGATGCGGAAAGAGCTCTTGCGACTATATCTTTTTGGTAGTCGTTCAGATCGGTATCTAAAAGCAGGTCGAGATACCCGTTTATGAGCTGGTTCCCTCTCTGGATATCGGTACGGATTATAGTGTCCAACAGGTTCTCCCATCTCTCGGTCTCTTTCCTTTTCGTTATATCCTTTATTGTCGCTATGAGGGCTTTTGATTCTCCCTCCGGTCCTTTTATCACGCTGAACGATAGTAAGCATCGGAAGGTCGAACCGTCCTTCCTTTTGAGTGTGTATTCAACATCTCTTATAGTACCTTCCCTCAAAGTTTGATTGTAGTTTTTACCCGCTCTTTCTATCTCTTTAGTCGGGATGAATTCGAATATGTTCTTACCGATCATATCCTCCTTAGAATCATAAGCCATCATCTCGACCACTGCCCTATTGCAGTTGATTATGTTAGCATCTATGTCGGATAATATCAACCCCTCGGGCGAGGAGGCGATCATGCTGCGTAACTTTTCCTCCCTATCCTTCAGATCACGCTTCCTGTCATCTTCCAGGTCGCCTCGGTGCTTCGAAAAAAACAGCAGGAATACCGAGATGGTGAACAGGAGGATGAATGGACCCATGATTATGTCATATAAATTGATCCAGGGAAAGAAAACCGGTAGGACCAGAACGATCATCAGGTCACCGGATATTACGATGGCGGACTTTTTGAGGTCCAATAAGGTGACCGATAAAATTATCGGGAGTAACATGAAGATGATGACATCCACACTTTCCTTCGGATAAGGAGATAGATCAGAGAATGTCAATACCGCCAAAACTAATATCATGATGGATACGAAGATGGGAACGGCTATCGAAACGTGATCTTCGTACCCCCTTTTCGTAAGATAGAAAAATGTTGAAAATCCGATCAACGTTATCACCGCCAGTATGAAATCGATATTAGTCAACAGGTCCGACGGCTTATTATTCATCACCATCAACAGCATGAAAATCGGTATCAACATGATCACGGTGAACAATACCTTCGTCTGGAATACGATCTTACTCCTTTGTTCTCTCGTACTCACCGGTACTGACGGCTCTAACAATCCGTGCATAAACGACGGTTTATGTTCCATATCTTGATTTTCGACCGGTTTCAAATATCCAGCACCTCTATCCTTCAAATCTCTTCAGATGTACTTCGAATCTAGTACCACCCATATCGGAATCTTTCACATCGATGATACCTCCATAAATTTCCAAGAGCATCTTTACCAGGAACATACCCAGTCCGGTCCCCCTGCCTTTATCGGTGGTGTATCCCTTCTCGAAGATCGTGTCTTTCTTGTCGTCCGGGATACCTTTTCCGTCGTCCTCGATGATGCAGGTGACTTCATCATCTGTTATCTCGCCAGAGATCCTGATCGTTGTTCCTCCTGAATGGTAGGCGCAGTTTTCGATTATATTGGTGAATACTTCTTTTAGCAATGAACCGCCCTGTACTTTACAATCTGTTGATGGGCACGACATTGAGATAGCCATACCTCTATCATCGATCAGCGCTTCCGTGCTTTCGACTGCTTCCTTGATAGTAGATGCAATATTCACGGCTTGTTTTTCTTCCTTCTGTGCACTTAAGAGCAATCTTATTTTTTCGATCAGATTGATACCCTGTTTATTGGCTTTGAGTGCTTTTTGGATGAATTCTTCTGTTTCTTCAGCAAGCTCTCTTTCTTCTAGAAGCTGAAGGTATCCCTGGACGATCTGGGCTTTGTTCTTGATGTCGTGACGCAGTAAACTGTGAAGTAGATCTTCACGTTCCTCGGCTTTCTTTCTATCTGTGATATCTCTACAACTTCCATATACCCTCCCATTGGGTAATAGTACGCCGTTGA
>CAZHUM010000019.1:0-12704 GCA_964535805.1 uncultured Thermoplasmata archaeon | reverse complement strand
TCTTTCCATCTCCTTTCTCTCGGTTATATCGGTGATTATCCCCATGGTCCCGACGTAATCTCCATCAGCGTTCTTGAAGGGCGAGGCGTATACCATGACATCTATTGGTTCTCCATCTTTCTTTATCAACTGGCTCTCATAGACGCTGGTTTTTCCTTCTTTTCGCTTCTCGGTCTCCCCTTCAAACTTCTGGGATTCATCCTTGGGAGAAATATCCTCGACATTCTTTCCTTCTAATTCCTCAATTTCATAACCAAGCATGTCCGCGAACCTTTCGTTCACGAAGGTGAAATCATCGTTGAAATCCGTGACACCTATGCCGGCGAAGGCGGTTTCAACAAGAGCGCGATACCTCTCTCTGCTCTCTTTTAGTGCTTTTTCAGCCTCTTTTCTCTCCGTAATATCCCTTAACACTCCGACCTGCTCAATAGGATCACCGTCATCATCCCTCACCAAACTACCCAACTCTTGTAGCCAAACGATACCTTTTTCAGGCGTATCTATCCTAAATTCGGTGATGAATTCCTCTCCAGTTTCCATAGTACGAGCGAAATCCTCTATCACTCTTTCCACATCCCCGGGGTGGATGATTTCAAGGAATTCTTTTCCGATGAGACCTTCAACCTTGAAACCATATTCCTCGATCTGGGAGGATATGAAAGTTATAACTCCGTTTATATCTACCGTGTACGGGATATCATTGATCTTCTCTACGAGCATCCGATATTTTTCTTCACTGTCCCTCAATTTTTCCTCCGCCTCTAGACGTCGGATTAGATTAACGAAGAAGACGGATATCGATCTTATCAGCTCTTCCTCCTCTTCGAGGAAAGGATCTTCCTCAAAATCCGCTTCCGCCCCTGTGTAACAGACCGCTATCTCACCCTTCTTTTCGTCACCCACCATTATGTCAGATCTTAGACACCATCTAGACTCTTCGAAATTATCGGTCATGTTCTCTTCACCGAGCAGCCCAACTTTCACCTCGGTCATATCGGGGTGATGCATGGATTGCGGCAGGATAAAAAGAACGACTTCGATGATATCCTCCAGCGTGTTCGTGGTATCCGCTGCGAACTGTGTGATGGTGTATAGACATTCAAGTTCTTTATATCTCTCTTTCAGATCGTGTATCAACGTTTTTCTCTCTTTTTCTACATTCTTCTTCTCTGTGATATCTCTAGCGATCACGATCTCGCCGCTGAATCCGTCTTCCTGGAAAACACCTACATTTATCTCAGCGTGTAGTATTTTACCCTCCTTAGTCCGTAGTTCGACCTCGTAGGGTGGTATATCTTCACCCTTTTTCCTTCTTTTAAATCTATCAACGATCCTTTTAGTCATCTCCTTTGAGAGGAATGGAGCGTCGATGAGTTTCTCTCCGATGATATCCTCTTTTTCATAACCCAACTTTTCGAGGGCTTTTTCGTTGACGTCCTTGAACACGCCTTCCGCATCGAGCAAAAACGTCGGCTCGGGTGATGCGTTGAAGCTCTTTCTGAATTTTCTCTCCGATCTTTTTAAACTCTTTTCCGTTCTCTTTCTCTCGGATATGTTTCTAGCCACGGACAAAACCAGTTTTTCTCCCTCCAATTCGAAAATATGAGAATGTATCTCAACAGGTACTACAGCGCCGTCTTTAGCTCTATGGGCCATCTCGAATCTAACTTCTCCAGTTTCGGTCAATTCCTTCATCACGTTAGGGACTTCTTTCGCTTTTTCAGCGGCATCGATATCTTTGGGAGACATCTCCAGGAACTCATCTTTAGCGTAACCCAGCATCGCACAGGCGGAGTCGTTGACCTCGATGAAATTACCAGGCATGCCATCCTCGGTCAATCTGTGAAGATAGATCGCATCGTTGGCGTTGTTGAAAATCTCCTGGAATTTTTTCCTCTCTCTTCTCAGGATGTGCTCTTTCTCTTTCCCCTCGGTGATATCCTCGAAGATCACACAAAATTTATCTTTCGTTTCGTAGGGTCTGTATACATTGCAGTGATACAATTTGCCCGTGGGATCGTGGTATAAATCGAAGGTCTGGCTCTCACCTGTTACTGCTACCTCTCCGTATCTCTTTATCCATTCCGGCTCCGTCCCCGGCCAAACCTCGTGTACCGTCTTTCCTTTCACTTCTTCAAGGTTAACTCCTGTCATCTCTTCATAGGCTTCGTTGATGTAAACAAACCGATAACTGATGAAATTGCCTTCGTCATCGAACACCGACTCGAAAAGAACGAATGCGTTAAGCATGCTGTCCAGCATGGCGGCGATCTCTTTATTTTCTTCTCTAAGTTTATCTATTGTTTCTTTTCTTTCTGTAATATCCCGACCTATTCCCAATATCGCGTACGGTTCTCCTCCCTTGTAGATCAGTGAAGACTTGGTCTCCATCAACATCTCACCGCTGTCTTTCTTTCTCACTATGAATCGGGTAGGCTCTTCTTGAGAACCGCTTTCGAGTATCTTCTCTAATGTATCGAAGGCATTCTGCATCTGATCTTCAGGTAATAGATCGACGAACTCCAGATCTTCGATATCTTCTCGCTCGTATCCCAGCATGTCCAGTGCTGCCTGATTCGCATCGATGAAATTCCCTTCTAGATCGTGGATGAAGACCGCATCCATTGAACGTTCGAATAAAGCATCGTATCTTTCTCTAACTTCCTCGAGTTCCCTGCTCCTCTCTATCTCTTCTGTGATATCCTCTATCGCAGAAACAACACCATCGAAGTTCCCTTCTTCATCATAAATAGGGGCAGAGTTGATGGACAGCAACTTTTTCTCTCCGTCCGGCCATTCTATTGTATGTCTTACATTGTACGCAGGTTCACCTTTCTCTCGAACCAAGTTGAACGGTAATTCTTCATCGGGATAATTATTACCGTCCAGGTCCGTTATCTCCCACTTTACATCGTCGTAAGTCCTTCCTTTGATATCGCTTTTTGACAAGCCAAATACCTCTTCAGCTCTATCGTTCGCATACGTTATCTTGCCGTCTTTGTCCACCTTGGTGATGCAAACTGGGCTGGTCTTAGCGATCTGGTCTAAAAATTTCCTTTCATTCTTGAGCTCGCGTTCTTTTTCCTTCCGCTCCCTTATATCCTTGGCGAAGGCGAACTCATACTCATCATCTTCAAATTCCAGATGATGACTTGTTATCTCTACGGGGAACGTTCTTCCCTCCTTGGTTTTGTGTTCGGATTCAAACGTCTGGTTCCCACTCTCTTTCAATCTATTCCAATGGTCCTCTCTTTTCTCTCGGGGAAAACTAGGGTCTATATCTGCTACGTTCATCTCTAATAATTCATCCTTAGAATATCCCAATCTCTCACAGACCATATCATTGACATAAATAAAATCACCTTCAGGTGATATCCAGAATACACAGAGAGAGGCTTTATCTATGGAATGTGTAGCCAAATCCAACCTCTGTTCAGTTATATGGTGTTCGATCGCCTCTTTTATCGCCCGTGCCAGCACCCCGTACTGACTCTTCGGACTCCCGCCTTTCTGCAGGTACCTGTCGGCACCTAGATTCAACGCCTTCATAGCGACTTCTTCTCTTCCTTTGCCCGTAAAGATGATAAATGGAATGTCGCTTTTTCTTTCCTCCCTTATAACTTCTAAAAATTCCAGTCCGTTCATCTCGGGCATCATGTAGTCTGAAACGACAGCATCAAAATTATCGTTTTTCATCAACTCCAAGGCGCTGGAAGCGGTCTCCGTTGTAACGACGTGGAACTCCTCGTATTCACTCTCCAAAAAAATTTTAGCTTGGTCGAGTAACCCGGTTTCGTCGTCCACAAATAATATCTTGATTTTGTCCATGTCGACCGCCCTTGTAAAATGTAATTAGATGTTTATAATATAAAAATTTTGAGGATGATTATCATAATCTTCGACTCTTAATACATTATATATTTTATTCTTCACCGCGAGGGGGAGATTTCCTAAGGTCAAACTCTATTCTAGCACCTCCCAGCTCTGACTTTTCTATATACATATTGCCCCTCAATCTCTCGATTATAACTCCCGCCAACTTTAACCCAAGGTTGCTCGATTTACTCATACCTAAAACGGATTTATTTTCTATACCTCTTAAGATCTCAGCAGGGAAACCTATCCCATCGTCCTCTATAGAAACACTGTAGAACTCGCTCCCTTCCTCACTTATAATTCTTATCATCGAGCAATTAGAATGCTTGATCGCATTATCGATAATGTTGTTGAAGGCACTCTCTAAAAGTACGCCTCCTCGGCTTCCACTTACTACTTTGGATGGAGTTTGTTCTGCGTCAACTACAAGTTCTATATTTTTTCCACTCAGACTCTTTTCAAAATTTTTAATAGAGTCATTTAGTATGAAATATGGATTCACTTCTCCTGTTAATTCTTCTCTTTCCATATCTTTCAACAGTCCGACCCTCTTGATCAATTGAGCAGCACCGCTCGTAGAATTCAAAGCGTGTTCGATGAAATCTTTCTTCTTTTTATCTTCCTCCATATCACTTACTATTTCCAGATAGCCCTGTATCAACTGTATCTTATTGGAAAGGTCGTGCCTTAACAGAGAATGTAAAAAATCTTTCCACTCCTCGGCTTCTTTCCTTTCGGTTATATCGACAAGTGAAAAAATCAACGATATCGGTTCTTCCTCGTCCGTTTCTACGATGCTACTGGAAAAGAACGTAGGAACTCTTTTCCCATTTTCATCCACTATCTCCACTTCTCCACTCCAACGCCCCGATTCGGTCAATTGTTTTTCGATCTCGTTCTTTTTTTCTGCCCCGTCGATTATTTTAAAAAAGTCCTCGTTTAGGTGATCATATTTATCTTCAGTATCGATTAACTGGGCAAAGCTTTTGTTCATATACAATATCTTACCCCTTTGGTCGGTCAAACAAACAGCGTTTATGGATGATTGAACCGCTTTTCCCATGATCTTCAGTTCCTTCTCCCTTTTTCTCAATTTGGAAACGTCTCTGAAAACGATAACGATGCCTTTACCTCCCTCCATATCCATGTAGCCTGCAGTCAGGGTCAACTCTAGCGGTCTTCCTCCTTTCCGAGGAAGGCTTATCTCGAGCGGGCCACCTTCCTCTTTTTCCACCGTATTCTTAACGAGGTCTTTCAAGGCATTTTCTTCGTTTTTTGAAAAATTCTTATACCAATCAGTTTCATAAATCTTCATTCCGGACAACATATCTTCCTTATACTTGAATAGATATTCAAACGCTGGATTGACCTCTATTATCGTATACTCACTATTTAACACCAACAACGGGTCCATCATCGCATCGATGATAGCGGATTTTTCCTCCGTCGCTTCTTTAGCTTTTAAAAACGCACGTGAAAGATCCGCTGTTCTCTCAAGAACCTTGTCTTTCAATTCCTCTTTACTGGCTATAGACAATCTCTCCACTTCGAGGATTCCTTCAGGGAGGGAAGTAAGGATTTTTAAGAATATCTTCGGATCTCCATAATGCTTCTTGTTTACCAGGTAAGCCTTCTCTAATTTTTTATTGGCCAACTTGGAAGTGGTCACTGAAGCATAATGCCTTCTGATCTTTTCGTACAATCCAGAAAAAACTTTGATAACCGTGTTCACCCTTTTTTCTTTATATACATTTTCTAAATTTGGTCGAATAGCATAAAAATCTAGGAAGATACCTTTTTCAAGCTCGGTTCCATAGAATAGAATGGGATGATGCATAATATATTCTTTTATGATATTTCTTAGAACCATTTTCCCCATCAATGGTTCGACCCCCTTCAAAAATGTATTAGTTATGTCCACGGAAGCTTTCAGTGCTAAAACATCATCTCTCATTATGGTCGTTTTCGAGGGGAGGATGTCAGAAGGCGTCCCGACTTTCAAATCTGTATTCAGTTTCATTTCCGCAGCGGTCAATATAGCTATTCCAGAAAAAACGAACAATTGGATGATAAGCGAGTACACCTGACTATCAGCTATAGAAACCAGCAGTAATAAAATACCGACTAGGATCGATATACTGGCGATAAAGCGGTAAAAAAGGAATGGTAAGGAGTATATAACACCATGCCGTGGGAGACCACTTGCGTCTTTATAGTTTTCCACTAGATAGACGTTGTTAATAACTATCAGTGAATATCCAAAAATCAGTATCGATGTTCCTCTAAATATAAAATCAAATTCACCTAAGGCCACTATCCCGTGCAGTAATCCGTATAACAAGAGAATCAACGCACCTACGGGGGTCAAGAAATGCGTGGACGAACCTTCGAATAATCTAATATTGATCAGTGAATAATATAGATATACAAATATAAACGAGAGGGTAACAATGCCTATTAATTCGGAAAATAAAACGAACGCATTCACATTACTTCACCTCGTTGCAGTGTTTCTCTATTCCGCTGATATCCGGTGCACTTATCAAAGAGGGATCGATCGATATCAATAAGATGGACCCGTGTTCTTTATTTTTTTTATGGAGCTGTTTGATAAATTCCGATGTTCTTTCTAAACCGTTAGCGAAGATAAGTTGGTCTAGACTGTCCATGACCACGAGATTCGATCCGGGCTCGTCGATAAAGTCCATTATTATTTTCTTCAGGATGTTCAATTTTTTTGGATCTATACCTTCTCCTTTTTTATCGAAGGTGATCTTCAAAAATTCATCACTTATCGCTCTGTAGCGCCGTTTCACTATTTCAGGATCTAATTTAGATATGGCCATAGTCTGTAAACCGTTTTCTTTCGCATCTTTCAATTTATTGTAAGCCCTCTCGGGTCTTTCTTCTTTATATAGATATACACAACCCGGATTAAGTTGATTAAAAAAACTGGGTATAGTAACATCGTTGGACAAACCATCGAGAAGTTTGTATCTGAAAAGATATCCTCCGTGGTGATATGTCATCCATTTCAGCCAGATATCGGCTTCTCTTCTAGATTCCTTTTTGATCAACTCGTAAGTCCTTACGAAAATATCGCTGAACTCGTAGGAAACTTTTTCCGACCATCCGAGATTTTTTATGGCTCGGAGGACGGCATCCGGCAGTTGGGTCATATCTTTGGTTTTTAATACCTCTTGGTCGAAAACCAATTTTTCTCCTTTGATCGTTACAACTTCATTTAAATCCATGGATTCTAGGTAATCTTTGAACCGAAAAGAACTTTCTCCCAACTCGTTACCAGGCATCTTGGAACGGAATTTGTTCAAGAAACGCAGGTAAGCATTCGTTAGTCCTGCCGACGGTTTTTTGAACACACCCTTTGGGGAGATATTCTCGGTGGGAATTAGGATCGCATATGAGATGAATATGAATGTAATAAACGTGAAGATTCCACCGGTAGGAGGAATACTGTGATACTTTTGAAGGACGAGATTCGCTGCTACCGTGCCTACGACGTAGAACACGGTGAATCCGAATAGGATTATCCTGTATTTCTTTTTAAAAGAATATAATGTCGATTTTCGGATATGATGAAACAATATGACAATCACCGCCGCTAGATAAACCAGATTCACGAAAATCAGGTAGTCTAAAACATCATTCAATTCCAACGCGTAAGACCACCCATGGGCGGTCCACCTAGGTTCGAACGGGGCATTAAAAACGTAGATTAATCCCATCAACAGGGCGGGTAAAACTACCCAGACATGTTCTTTCCTTTTATCGTCCATATAAATCACGGAAAGAAGAAGAAAGGCGGGCACTAATGTGAGAAATATGAAGTCGATAATAAGAAAATTTTTTGAAAGGACCGCATTTGGAGCGTTTCGATGAAGAAAGGCAAATATCTCCCAAACAGCAGTGCAGAGACCGAATAGAAAAAACGATCTGTAAACCAAACTTTTGGGGTTCTTTCTCAAGATATAAACTGTTATCACGATGATGATGAATCCACTGATCAGATATTGAAGGGTCCAGGGGAATAAATACCAGTTTGTCATCTATAAAATCATGAAAACATTCCTATTTAAATTTTGACTAAATTTATTAAAAACTGGTTCCTTGAACTTTATAATAATCAAATTCGATAACAAAATTTAATATAAATTGTTCTCATGTTGTCAAAATGTCAGAAATGGTGATAAGGTGGATAATGAAGATGAGATGAAACATATGGAGAAAATGGCGAGTTTTATCGCTGTTCTTTTTACGAGCCTTGTAGAAGCATATACTGAAGAGTACGGTGAAGAGGCACAAAAAATCGCAAAATCAATTATGTATGACATAGGCGCTTTATCTGCATGGAAGTACCTCGATATGTACGAGAAAGAAGGGGCGGAGTACACCATTAAACATTATTTTACCGAGTCTCTCCCACCGATATGGGAATACGATATCTCGGAACTTAACGAAGAGCATGCGGTGGTAAGATGCGCGAGATGCCCTTTAGCGGATACTTGGAAAAAATTTGGCATGGAAGAGAGCGGAAGATTATACTGCGATATCGATTATGGACTGGCTTCAGCTATACCGGACATTAAAATGACCAGGACCAAGAGTCTCTTAGATGACGATCCTTATTGTGAATACGTTATCGAGATCGAAGAAGAATAAGAATATCATTAGATGGTCAGTGCGAAGGCGAATCCTAAGTAAAGCCCGAACTCGTAAAGGAAAGTTATACCCATCCAGCTTCTATTCGTTCTAAAAGAAACGAAGATTATCCCATCGATATATCCAAACCAGTTCAACACTCCAAACGTCACAAATAAATAAAATCCACCGGGGGTGTGAATGAAAAGAGCTGTCATGAATAGCAGCAATCCAGCACTAGTTAAGAACACCGCAATGGTTCCGGTTTTTTTCGGTGTAAGCTGTGTACCCACGGTTTTTACATCTGAGATAACGTCAGTTTTCATATCTTTGATGGTTCCAGCGATGTTCTCTGCCGTCTGAGTTAAGAATAAACCCGCTCCTATGAAAAAAATTCGAATACACTCCGAGGAGGTTTGGAACATATGTGTGGATCCCCCATTCGAAAAGGAGATGGTAGTGAGTAAGGCGGTGAGGAAAAGAACCGAGCAGCTGACCCCGAATAAGAAGCTCCCAGATATCCCTTTCCTTTTAAACCATTTGCTGTAGGTGATACCGAGAACGGTTCCGACCGCAAATACTAAGGATGCCCATACCGAAGAATAAATAACTATCAAGACGGAGATCGTACTCAAAATTACCGCGAACACCGTGGCTGAAAGTATTGAAATTTCCTCGGAAGCCAAGGGGCGTTCCTTCCCGGCTTTCTCATCTACCCGTTTGTCAAAAATATCGTTCCAAACCTGATGGCTTGCCCACGATAGGTAGGAGACCGATATCCCCGCTAACACAGCAAAGGGGGTCCATTTTCCACTACTGATCTCTATTCCCATCGCAACGGCGAGTACACCGATGGCAAGGGGGACAGTACATGCTCTAGCTCTGATGACCTCAAAGTATCTGATAACGCTTAACATTTTATCAACTTCTTATATTTTCAATAGGTTAGCAAAACCATTTAAACAAACATTTGGATATTTTATCAATTAGAAAATAATAATCCACAGCTTTACGTAAGAATGTCTTTATCCCAAATATAGATTCATCATCTTCGAAAAATTTGATATTTATAAGATGTATATCCCGTGTGCGACGTGAATAAAAAGCGGACTCCATCTAACTCGGACAATTTATCGAGAGATTTTTTTTGGGCTTCCGCATCCATGTTGAAACGGTTATTGATCCATGCTTTTTTTTCGGTTTTCCCTTTTTTTAGCGAGACCGCGTCCCCGCAGAAGAGATATTTACCATCGACGAGATAAGACATGTGTCCCGTCGTGTGTCCGGGCGTCGCCACCGCTTCAACTTTTATCTTTCCGATCTCCACGGCGTCTCCATCTTCAAGGAGAGTGTAATCCCTGAAGATACTCCCGTAATTATAAAAAAAGTGCAGTCTGCGTTCTTTTTTTTCCAATAGACTTTTCTCTTCTTTACCCACGAATATCTCTGCATTCTTGAATCGATCGCTCTCACAAAAAAAATCTACTCCCCCTGCGTGATCCGGGTCCCCGTGGGTCAAAAACAAATGAGTAATAGAATCAGGGTCGATTCCGATCTTATTAAACTCGTTTTCGATGTCGGTGTACCTATAACCAGCATCGATACAGATCGTGTCTTCGCCGTCTGAGTAAATGAAAATATTTGCCCCCTTGTCTCTTACCGCCCATATATTAGGGGTTATTTTACCGGTATCTAAAGGAGACCATCCTCCTGTGAACGGCTTGGACGAGGTGAATCGAATAAATAATTCTTGTACTAGTGTAGTTACTCTAGGAAAAAGTTGGGGCACGTCTTTTTTATAATAAAGATATTTCTCTCTGAATTCGGTTTTCAAACATCTTTCTTCTTCGGAGATAAGGGTTTTAAAAAGCAGATACATAAAAACCGGGATCGAAAATCCCAATAAATAACCCGTGATGATCACCGTGCCAGGAATTATAAATAATATCCATGCTGCATAGATGGGATGTCGGGTAAAAGAATATACGCCGTATCTACAAAGAATTCCTTCTGTGAGACATTTTCCTATCTTTCGAACAGCCGTGAAGAGGATAATGCCTCCCGTTAAAATAAACACCACACCAACGATCACGAGTTTAAGGTGTATTGAGAAGGGGACGATCTCGTAGATATTGGTGTGGAAAAAAAGAATATCTGATCCGAAAATAATCACACCGTAAATGATCGATATGACCGCAAATTTGGGACCCACGCCCCACCTCGGATTTTTTTTCTTCATGGAAGGTACTCCACTAATTTATTACAAGATATACTAAAAACATGATATATACATTACGACCCGTGAACTCTACCGCTGACCATCGATTTCCTAGGCGTGTCTTAACTCTTCCACTATCTCCATCTTACTAGGTGGGACGATCTTGGGGACCCTCATCTGTCCTAACGGCGTTCTCTCTTTCATCCTGAATAACGCATATTTCATAAATGCACCGTCCGATAAGTACTCCACGTTTACTATCTCAGACGGGTTGTTTATCCTGAAATCTTTGACGAAATCTCTAAAATCTTCACTCACATCCATCAACGAACGGTACAACATCTCGTTCACTTTTTCTTCAGAAAGATCCCATCTTTTTTCCATTAAAAAGAGGATATGTTCTTTTGGTTCCAGTATTTTCGCTACGGTCCATCGGTTCGTGGGAGGAAGTCCAGACCTTCTTATCACATCTGCGATTAGACCCTCCGATAGTCGAAAGTATCCATACACGTCGATAACAGTGGATTTCCTTCCGATATAATCGAAGAGGGGGAGACCATTATCAAGGAAATCTACGACTTTAAGAAATTCCTCCATCCTGTATCTCGCCAACATTGAACCATATGGAGTTACAACGATCTCGTACGTGCTTCCTTTTACTAATTCGTCGATCTGTTTAATCTCTCCATTTTCAACGATAAATTCGAAGGTACACATGCGTAGATCGGGCATGAGGGACATTTTATTATGAGGGGGCCCGAGCATGACGAATCCCATCTCCGTTGATCCGTAAAGGTTCATCGGTTCGACTCCGAACTCTTTCTCGAAAAGTTTCGAGTATATCTTAGAATCAGTCCCTCCAACTAGTAATCCTTTTACCGGCATCACTTCCTTCGCGCTGTTGTATTTTTTCGTGAAGAATTTATTCTTTAGCCATAGAAATAAAAGGGCTGCTTTTTTAAGCCCGAAATCCATGGAATCGTAATACTCCCTGAACAGCTTCTCCGGAGCAGTGAAATATTCAGAAGCCAAATGAAAATAGGACGCAACTCCCCCGGCGTAATCGACCCTTTTCCCCTTCTTGATCTCCTTTAGAGTTCTCCAAACTTTCTTTCTCATGTCCGGTATATTATCAGAAACGCCAACAGGGGGTACGCATTCAAATATATTGAGACCTCCTTTCAACAGGTAACCGGTGATATACGGTGCTGGTGCTAATAGATTCAGACCAGCGTCACCTTCTTCAGCCTTGGTTTCACCCCATTCTTCACTAGCAGCCATAACTACGCTCGAAACCGCCTGTATCTTAAGATTCTCCCAGAAAGTCTCTCCGTGGGCGAACCATTTGTTCTTCCCCGTGGTCCCGGACGTTTTGGTACAGAATTCATATTTTTCTGGCATCCACCCTTCAAGCAACGGTGCGATCTTACTACTTATCCTGTCATAGTATTCCCACCAAAGCTCATCTTCATACCTGGACTCGATTCTTCTCAATCTTTCTATCCGCACCCCGAACTCGTGCAGGATGGGATAATCATCATAAGTAGTCAATTGAACGTCTTCGAAACGATCTACTTCGCCACCACAGATATGTTCGGCGGTTTTTGTTTCCTTCCACTTCTCAAAGAATTCGTTTCTTTTTCTTCGATTGTAATTCAACTGTTCTGAAAACTCTTTCTCGAAAAATGAACAGTATTTATCCCAAAGGCCAATATTATTACTCATTCGACTTACCATTTCTTTAATAAAAATATGATAGTAAATAATATTGGGTAATATATCAAGAAGGTCCGTATATCATTTTTATAGTCAAAGACACAACTTTTGATGTAAATTTCTGTGTCTTCCACTATACTTTTATTTCAACTAGCTTTCTGCAGTTCGATCCAAAACGTGCTCCCTTCACCCGGTATAGACTCGATCCCATATTCACCTCCGAGTTTATCCATAC
>CAZHUM010000018.1:0-34553 GCA_964535805.1 uncultured Thermoplasmata archaeon | reverse complement strand
ACCGGAGCTGTTCTGGGTGTTCTGTGTATTATCGGAGTTGGAGGAAGGATCGGATTCCACGGCAACGAACTGTTCCTCTTCGCCATGTGGTACAACCGGGTGATAATGGGTCTTTTGATAGGGCTGGCGGGAGGGCTGAAGATAATAGATTCAGAGAATAATTATATCGTACGCGGACTCATACTCGGTCTGCTGGTCTCGTCGGCTATCACCTTGACCAGCGGGTTCATGGATGTACCCAGCTTTTTCGCAGGCGTGGTCTACGGTGTGATAATAGACTTGGCAGCTACAAAGTGGGGATAGAGTCATTATTCGAAAAGATATAGATACTCGCCGTACCCCCTGGATCCCATATCTTCTTTGGGTACGAATCGAAGTGCGGCTGAGTTCATGCAGTACCTCTTACCGGTAGGAGCCGGGCCGTCGTTAAACAGATGTCCAAGATGTGAGCCTGCGTGTTTGCTCATTACCTCGGTTCTCCTGTCCAAGAAACCGCTCTCTTTTTGAGTCACGATGTTATCCTGCTCCAGGGGTTTACTGAAGCTGGGCCAGCCAGATCCGGATCGGAACTTATCGGTAGAGCTGAAGAGCACCTCGCCGGAGACGATATCCACGTAGATGCCCTCCCTTTTATTGTCGTAGTACTCGTTGTCGAAGGCGGGTTCCGTTCCCTTCTCCTGTGTCACCTTGTACTGCAGCGGGGTCAGTATCTCTTTTAACTCTTCATCAGAAGGTTTAACGAATCCACCCGTGGTGGACGGCAGATCGCAGTAATCCGTACTGGTTCCAGTAACTCTTTTCCACCTTGTGTAAAGTACTTCCTTACCCTTTTCACTCAGACCCATACCGTCCAAATCGTCCTTTGAATCTATGATCCCATGACCGGACACGTATCCGTTCGCTTTGGCTACAGCGGTCGAATCCACAAGATCTCTGTTATTGGGATATATGTGTTCGTAGGCGTAGTAGATATCCTTCACCTGCCTAAGATGGTACTTCTGATGGTAATCTTCGGCACGGTAGAACTCCGAGTGCGGTCTTAGATCTGTGAGGATCCCGTAGCTGCTGTTCTTCTGCTCTTTATCAAAGGATCCCTGGGCTGCCTCTTCCTGCCCGTCATGGTAGAATATGATAGACTGGTACTGCGTGGATTTTTGGTACGTGGGGTCGTGACTAGCCCAGAATACGCCCAGTAGTTTTTCATAACTCACCTGATGTGGGTCGAAATCTATCTGGATGGTCTCGGTGTGGTCTCCTAAGTTATGATAGGTCGGGTTCTCTTTTGTCCCTCCGGCATAGCCAACCCTCGTCCTCACCACACCGGGTACGGCACCGAAGCGGGAATCGGGTCCCCAGAAACATCCTAGGGAGAATGTAGCAGTTTCTATATCCTCCGGAGCGTTCTTATCTAGCTCTGGTACATCTCCGGTTATCAGCTCTTTTGCCTTCTGCCTGCTGCTGAATATAGCGCTCACTAGTATGATAACCAGTAATAGAGTCGGTATAACAACAGCAGCAATCTTGGTTGATTTTTTCATCTTACATCAATATCTTGTTTCTTCTTCCTAATATACCTTTCCTATTCATTGCATGGATAAGGTTATTAATTCCTGATGTGATGTGAATAACATGGAATTGGATATTCAGACCGGCGACGTTTGCAGCATCGAAAAGAATTTCTGCAGGAACTGCAACAACCATTACCAGCAGATCAGACCATCGATAGTCGGAGTGTATGTTTCCAACAAATTCTCCAAGGACGTAGGTGACGAGGGGAGAAGTGCAGAGATCATCGAGGACGTTATGGAGTGCTCACACATGCAGTTCACCCAACTTCACAAGTTCGAGAAACACGTTGACGGTTTTCCGGTGTTCAGGGCTAAGATCGACGGGGACCATATCGTTTACTGTATAGATACCGATAAGAAGGTGATCATCTTCCTGAGATATTTTAATAATTATTCCAGATACAAGAGATTCCTGGAGGATGACCGGGAGATAAGGAAGACCATCTCACGCTCTGTTTGATTAGACCCTCTCGTCTACGCATCTTCTGACCGTGTAAACCACGGGCTCGAAATGCTTCATCCAGAAGTTACCGCCCTGGATGTGATCTTCGTCGAATCCTTGTATCTTTATGATTTTCACCCTCTTCGGTGCACTTCCTCCATGTGGAATCTGTCCATCATCTCCGGGATGAGTTCTTCCCACGTGTGCTCACAGAGGTACCAGTCGGTGATCTCCTCGTCGCCGCTTTCCGTGATACCGTAGATCTCCGTATGGTCTAGATAACTCATGTAAGGTAAGATGAATACTTCTAGGAGTGTTCCTTCTTCGACGGGCCAGAGGTACATCTCGATGCCGATACGCTGAGATCCTTCGTCCTCCTCTTTGAAAGATGGAACGTCCAGTGAGAATCCGCTGAGTATCATAGCCAGTTTTCCCGGCGGTTTCTTCATCCTCCACATCTCCCTGATGCTCTTGTTAACCGCGATTATCAGGATCCCTTCTCCTTCGTTATCGGGATCGTATTTCGATATGTGGAAACCCTTTTCCTTGATGAAAACCTTCAATAGGTCACCAAGTCCCGTGGAATCGTTCTTCCTTATCAGGTATCTCCCGTATGGATACGCTCTTCTCCTCATGGTTTCGTAACCGATGTCGATTTATTTATATCTTCTGAGGGGAGGTGTTTGTTGTCAATATGTTGTAGTGAATGCAACATTAATTTACAATCTCAAAAAGGTAAACTACTTAGAAAGGGCACCTGAAGGTCCAATATCTTAACTCACCCCTCCAGCCTCCCCCTGATCCACGACTCCCACATCTCGTCGATGTCCTTGAGTCTGATCTTGATCTCGCAGAGGGTGTTCTTCCCATCGTCCCTTCCTATGATGACCAAGTGCTTATCGGTGGACTTTAACTCCTTGACGTTGGAGAAGGAGATGTTCGCTATCTTCATCCTGACGATGCGGTCCTTGGCGTAGGATCTTTTGTTGGTGAGATAGACTATCGCCCACGTTCCGTTGATGTTGAACTTGGTCTTCGTCCAGATGAAGGCTTTCTCTTCCATGACGATCGATTCGTCGGGGTCCAACCACTTATCCAACATCGTGGTCATCTTAAGGGTTTCATCATATTACAAATTTACTAACTATATAGATAAAAAAGCCGATACTTAGAAAGTGATAAATACAACTATCAAACATATTCTATGTTCTCCTAGAAGGGAGATGAATATGAAAGAATATAAAAATAATGGAAAGGGCATAGCTCTCAGCATTTTTGATGCGCTGGAGACAAAGAGAGAGGCGTTGGAAAACCAAGATGAACCGGGAGAATACAATCAGGTTGGGCGCATAATAAACCCTTACATAGATACGGGGGATAAAAAAAAGATTTCCAATCTGCTTTTGGAATTAAAAGAGGAAGATAAATTAAGAAAGGTAAGGGCACTAGGAGCTATCGGGATGCAGAGAGATAAACAGACGACTCCCTATATTCTCGATATAATTGATAGACATGATGATGAAGACGTGTTAACAACAGCTGTTTGGGCGCTGGGAAACATACAGGACAAAAAATCCATCCCACATCTAACAGAGATAGCTGTAAATGAAAAAGATAAGACGATAAGAGGGATGGCGGTTTGGGCCCTGGGGATGATGGACGATGAAAGTACGGTACCTATACTGACAAAAATTCTATTCCAAGACCCGAGCCCTAAGGTGAGAAAGAAGGCGATTTCAGCTCTGGATATAGTACTCGAAGAACCGACTTTTGAATACGTCAAAAAAGAGTTGAAGACGATAGATCCACAATATAAGATCAATGTGATAAGAACGCTGAGTCTATTGGATGACGAGAGGGTAAACGGTCTGCTAAGGTACATGGTTCTAAATGATAAAGAAAGAACTGTGAGGCGGATAGCGGTGAAATCTATAATCAGGAGAAGGGATATAAAGACAATCGAAGCGATATTGGAAAATACTAAAAACAAACACCCCCAGATCAGGAAAAATACTATAGAGATCTTCGAGGTATTGAACGATGAATGGGCAAATATGCTAATCGAACTGCTCAAAGGGAAGGATAGGGCTGTTCATCTGCAGTCTTTGACAAAAGTTCTTGATCCCGATGCTGTGATAGATGTTATTAAAGATACGAAATCCAAGGATCCAGAAACAAAAGAGAAAGCTGTCAACGTTTTTAAAACGATGATCAATCAAGTGCTCATCGATCTACTCACGGAATGCCTAACAGATGAGGATAAAGGTGTGCGTCTAAAGTGCCTAGATGTGCTGGAGAAGATAGGAAATAGACATGCAATCGGTTCACTGTTCCGTGTATCGAATAACGACCCTGAGATATCGGTAAGAAGAAAGGCTGCCGCCGTGGTGAACAGTATCGCGGACAAGGAAAATCACAGATCATAACTAAACGAACAGATTATTATATCTCCGCCCCGATAAGCAACAGATGGCGGTCATGACTGCGCAGATAGACCAGGGTATAGTAGAGGCCAAGGAAAAAATAAGGAAGTGGGAGAAGAACCTCAGAAGAGTGAACTGGGTAAGCGATGAGTTGGAGAGACAGCAAGGCAGGATGTGGAGATTGGAAAACGAGCTTGAAGAAAAGAAGGGTGAGTCCGCAGAATCTTCAGCGGATTATCTTGTCAAGACTATATTCGGGGATAAAGGTAAGAGCAGGATAGACGAGGAGATGGAGTACTACGAAAAAGAAATGGAAGTAGAATCATGCAGGAGCACAATCGAGAACCTAGAGGCGGAATTCCAAAAGCTCAAGGCCGCTCCTATCAAGCTCAAAGAAGCAAAAAAAGATTATCGAGAGCTCATCCAGAGGAAAAAGGAACTGCTCAAACAAAGCGATCCCGAAGCTGCGGAGGAGGTAATCCATTACTCGGAGAAATTGGGGAACGTAAGCGCTAATCTACAAGAAGTACAGGAAGCACTGCAATCCGCTCAAAATCTACTCGATTCCATCACATCCCTCAATCAAGCCATCTACGATGCACAGGACGAAAGGATGATGATGCTCATAAGGAGTAAGTACTCGAGCCACGGTAAGCTGACCAAGTACATGAGTTACGTAGAGAGCGCCAAGACCCTTGTATACCGTATAGAATACAATCTCAAAGATTTCATCAACGAGTTCTCAGACCTCGAATACATAGTTCCCGAGGATTTAAAAAAGGAATCCATTCAATCAAATTACAAGCATATCTCCAAGTGCCTGGAGGGGAAATTGATGGTGCATTTCAGGATGGGTGATGCGTTGGAAAGGGCCAACGAGCTCCACATAGAGGTCAACAAGATACTTGTTTTGCTTGAAGGTAAAACAAAAGAACTACAGAAACTCCACGAGAGTATGAAACAGAAATTAGACGAGTACATAGAGAACACCTGATTTCACAGGGCTTTTCTCATGAGCGCCATATCACAGTTCTCGTCTTCGAGCACCTCTTCAACTGTAAATCCCACGGCTTCGTAGAACAGATAAGTTCCCTCATAATCGTTTCCAATACCCTCTTCTTTCGTAGGGGTTTCGACGTATAATACATCACTTCCAGCCTTTTTAACATCATCTTCTACGGCTTCCAGTAAAGCCCGTCCGATCCCCTTCCCGTGGTGCTCTGGGTCAACACCCGTCCACCCTATCTTCGCCCTGCCGTATTCGGAAAAATACGATATGAACCCCACAACTCCTTCATCCAACGCAGCGTACCCCTTTTGTATCCTTATATCCACCGGTATCATCCCCTTCCAAGCGTCTTCCAGGAACCATCCCGATCCGTCTTCTTTCACCCTCAATTTCCTAGCGAGCTCGATCACGTCTCTATGATATTCTTCATCCATCTCTTCGATATGCATCACATCACAAACAACCAACATCCATAAATAAGGATTATCCTATCGAAAAAACATGAAATATTTCGTGACAGGAACAGCCGGGTTCATCGGATTCCATGTGGCCAAGGCATTATTAGAGAGAGGAGACGAAGTCGTAGGTCTGGACAACGTGAATGATTACTACTCGCAGCAGCTTAAATTGGACAGGAACGCGATACTGGAGGGGTACGGCTCATACGAGTTCTATCATGAAGATTTGAGCGATCTGGACGCCCTAAAGAAAGCGTTCAACGAGCACGATATAGACGTGATCTGCCACCTGGCGGCACAAGCGGGTGTGCGGTACTCAATAGAGAACCCCCATGCATACCAGAAGTCCAATCTAGAGGGGTTCACCAACATACTGGAGATGGCGAGGAAGGGAGACATAGAGAACTTCGTATTCGCGTCGTCGTCCAGCGTGTACGGAGGGAACGAAAAGGTGCCCTACTCACCCAAGGACGATATAATGACACCCATCTCTTTTTACGCCGCCACCAAGGTATCAAACGAGGTGATGGCACACTCGTATCATCATCTCTACGATATACCTACCACTGGACATAGGTTCTTCACCGTCTACGGCCCCTGGGGACGACCGGACATGGCGCTTTTCAAGTTCACCGACAGGATAGTCAAGGGAGCGCCCATAGACGTTTACAACCATGGAGACATGGAGAGGGATTTCACATACATCGATGATATAGTCAGCGGAGTTCTTTCTTCACTAGATACTCCTTTAGAGTACGAGATATTCAACCTAGGTAACAACGAACCCATGAAACTCATGAGGTTCATAGAGATACTGGAGAACACATTGGGTATGGAGGCCCAGAAGAACATGCTGCCCATGCAGCCCGGGGATATGAAGAAAACCTATGCAGATATCACAAAATCGAAAGAGATCCTGGGATTCGAACCGAAAACGAACATAAAGAAGGGCATAAGAAAGTTCGTCGATTGGTACAAGGAATATTATTGACAAGGTTTATTAACCCCCTCTTTGTCATAAAATCACAGAAACACAGGACAAGGAAAGAAAATGGAAGAAACACGATTTGAGGAGATGGATATCAACGATAAGACCATCTCCGCACTAAAGAAAAAAGATTTTAAAAGTGCTACTGAAGTACAGATAGAAGCGATACCTCCTGCCATTGAAGGCAAAGACCTGGTAGTGCAAGCTAGAACGGGCTCGGGTAAGACCCACGCTTTTCTGATACCTATATTCGAGAAGATCGAAGATAAAAAAGGAGTGAAAGCCATCGTTCTCACTCCGACGAGGGAATTGGCCCAGCAGGTTGAGAAGGAAGCCAGGCAGATAGCCAAAGAGCACAGACTGCACACGCTTGCGATCTACGGAGGCGCGAGCATAAACGTTCAGATAAAACAGTTACCGCAGACCAATTTCGTAGCGGGGACACCGGGAAGGGTCATCGATTTGATAAAAAGAGGTCATCTAAAACTCAACAACATAGATTTCTTCATCCTAGACGAAGCGGACAGGATGCTGGAGATGGGATTCCTCGAGGACATAACATGGATAATACGTAAGACGCCGAAACAAAGGCAGACCATGCTGTTCTCGGCCACCATGCCCAGTGAGATAGTCCGCCTAGCGAAGAAGTACATGAAAGACCCCGTCAAACTGGCTCTTTCAGAGGACGAGATATCCGCCAAGGGCATCTCACAGTACTTCATCAGCGTAGGTAAACTCAACAAGCTTGCGACGCTGTCAGCGCTTTTAGAGCAGGAGCCGGGCAAGTACCTTATCTTCTGCAACACGAAGAAATGGACCCAGATCCTCACCGATAAACTTAGACGGCTGGGATACAAAGCCTACGCCATGCACGGTGACATGAGTCAATCGGCTAGGACAAAGACCATGAACAAGTTCAAAGCCGGCAAGGTTGATATTTTAGTGTCCACCGACGTGGCGTCAAGAGGCATAGACGTGGAGAACATCACACATGTAGTCAACTACGATACGCCGAGGTACGAGAAGGACTACGTACACCGCATCGGTAGGACCGGCAGGTTGGGAAAAGAGGGTAAAGCGGTCACTTTCGTCAGCAAAGACGAGATGGAGTTCCTGACACGCATCGAAGAGTACGTCGAGAGGAAGATAGAAGAGCTGGACATCAATGAAGAGGGCAGGATCAGGTTCAAGATCGATTTCACCGAGAACGCCGATATCTACGGTATGGTTCCCTTCAGATTCTCGCTAAAAGAAAAAGTCGGTAAGTGGGAGATCGTCAAGAAGCTCAAAGAGAAGGGCATCCGCGAGATGGAAGTAGGAAGGATAGAACTAGATGAAGAGGGCGGCATCGTAGAGGTCATATACTCAAAGGCACACAGGATGACCTCGGTAGATTTCTTCGAGGATATCGAGCTGGACGAGAGGGGCACCGAAGAAAAAAGGTATTGAGTGGTCGAATGGCGGATTACTGGTCGGATCTTGAAGATTACGAAATAGATCTGGTCGAAGAAGCTGAAAAATCAGTGGATGAACAGGAAAAACGGTTAAAACAAGCGTTCAGTAGAATCGACGACAAGTACTTCCCAGCTGACCTTGGTAGAAAAAATGCGGTTTTACTTTACAGTTTTATTAGGAAGATAAAGCCTGAGATAATGGTTGAAACCGGAGTATGTAATGGATTATCTTCGACCATCATCTTGAAAGCCATGGAGAAGAACGACAAAGGTTTTCTCTTTTCAGTGGACCTTCCGGTCAAAGCGGGAGAGATAGAAGGGAAAGATGGAGCCGTGATCCCACCTGAAAGGTCATCAGGATGGATGGTTCCCGATGGATTGAGGGATCGGTGGAAACTATATCTTGGGAACACGTTTTACAAGCTACCCACGGTGTTCGATAAGATATCGAAAATAGATATTTTCCTACATGACAGTGAACATTCCTACGAAGCGATGATGTTCGAGTACTGCCTTGCTTGGAAGCACCTAAAAGCTGAAGGATATTTACTTTCTGACAATATCGATCATAGTGACGCATTCAAGGATTTCTCGCGAGCCATGGATAGAAAGATGTATCGGATGAATGAATTAGGTTTGTTAAAGAGATAAAGTGGAACTCATAACTTTTTCAAATAAGTTACGACCTCCACATTATGAGGACTCCGTCCGAATGAGAAGAGGACATCGGTCCTCTAGAACTAGTCAATGCCCTCTAAAGGAACAAAATTCACTTTTGTGACTAAGAGGAATTTATCCAATTCCTCGTAAGTTAAAAAAGTCGGGTCGTTGACTATAATCACGAAAATAGCTTATACCTCTTCCCGATAGATAGGATTGATATCATGTCTAGAACAGTCATAATAGGTATAGATGGCGTACCTTTTCATATGATGGATGAGCTCTCGGATTCATCTGACATGCCGAACTTCGCAGAGATAAAGAAGGATGGGAATTTTACCAAGATGCATGCTGCGATCCCCGAGGTGTCCAACGTCAACTGGTCATCGATAGTAACCGGAGTGAATCCGGGAGAACACGGGATCTTCGGATTTACGGATCTCATACAGGGTACGTACACGGTTTCCTTCCCGGATAGGAGGGCGTTGAAAGCACGCGCGTTTTGGGACGATCGATCTAAGAGGCATGTTATCATCAACGTTCCAGCGATGTACCCCGCTCCGAAGATAAACGGTGTATTCGTCTCGGGTTTTGTATCATTAGACCTGGAGAATTCGATCACACCAAAAAGCTTGATACCTAAATTCAAAGAGATGGATTACCAAGTGGATGTTGATTCATCCAAAGCTCACAAATCCATCAGTTTGTTCCTGGATGAACTGTTCAAGACCCTGGAAGCTAGGGAGAAGGCCTACAAACACTTTTGGAAGAAGAAGTGGGACACGTTCATGCTGGTCTTCACGGGAAGCGACAGGTTGGAGCACTTCTTGATGGATGCGTACGAAGATGGATCACACGAATACCATGACAGGTTCATAGAGTACTACAGAGAGATAGACCGTATGATCGGAGATATCTACAGAGACATGAACGAGGACGACAGGTTGGTGATGATGTCCGACCACGGTATGGAGCTTATCAAACAGAACGTGAACGTAAACGCAGTTCTCGAAGATAGTGGATACCTCCAACTTGGAGATAAACCAGAAGAGAGGTACAAGAATATTCAGGAGGGTACGAAGGCTTTCGCACTTGATCCAGGAAGGATATACTTGAACCGAAAAGGCAGATATCCCAGGGGTGCAGTTGAAGACGGTGAGGAGATAATAGATGAGATCATCCCACTCTTCAAAGAGTTGAAATATGAAGGGGAGGAGGTCATCAAGAAGGTCTACAGGAAGGAGGAAGCCTACGAAGGTGAATATATAGATAGGGCTCCCGATCTAGTGCTAACTCCGAATGCTGGCTATAACTTGAAAGGGGGCGTAAAATACAAATCCCTCTTCGAACAAAACATATTTAAAGGTAAACACACTGAGCACGATGCATTCCTATATTGTAATGATGTGGAACCCTCTGAGAATCCAAAAGTTGAAGATGTTAGGGGACTTATAGAGAAGTGATATGATGTCGGATAAACCTCACAATGCAGAAAAAACATGCTGGAACTGCCCAGCAGCAAAATTGAAAGGCAACGTTGATTTTAGAGGCTGTGGACAGTCCAGAAGGATCGTACCGAAAGGAGAAGACAAACAGCTGATGATCGAGTGTAAGAGACGACCAGAACTCGGTCACTACGAACCCACCATCACGTTCGAGCAGTGTTCCGAATGGGAAGAAACTGAGTACGGATATCTGCTCAAGGATATGAGGGTCATGATCCTCGGTCTTGACGGTTACCTTGGATGGGCCCTCGCTTTGAAGTTAGCTAAAATGGGATGTAAGGTGAGTGGAGTAGATAACTACACCCGGAGAGACTGTGTGATGGAGAAAGGCTCCCACACGGTGGTACCCATCGCCAGGATGACCGAGAGATTGCATACGGCAAGAGAAGTACTTGGTATAGATATCAACTTCAGAAAGATGGACCTGGGTGATATGAGAAAGCTCAGGGAGTTCATGGAGGAAGTGAAACCAGAATCCATAGTTCACTATGCGGAGATACCTGCGGCACCCTATTCTATGGTGGATGCACAGCATGCCATAGAGACCCAGAGGAACAATGTTCTCTCTACTTTAGGATTACTATGGATCATGAAGGACGTCGTCCCCATGACCGCTTTACTCAAGCTCGGTACGATGGGAGAGTACGGTAGCCCGCTCACTGGAAGACCGCTCTTCGAGGGTATGTTCCCCAACGATGCGGTTCTTCAATGGGATGATAGGGAATGGAGCATGGGCGGAGAAGTCACACCGAGAGATCCACACAGCTTCTATCACGTTTCAAAGGTTCAAGATACGTACAATATCTACGAAGCCTGCAAGTACTGGTGGCTCAGGTCTTACGATATCATGCAGGGTGTTATAATCGGAGTTCACACTGACGAGGTAGCGGCACATCCAAAATTAAGAACGAGGTTCGACTACGACGAATGGTTCGGCACGGTCGTCAACAGGTTCGTCACCCAGGCGATAATCGATATTCCATTGACCATATACGGAGAGGGAGAACAGATCCGGGGGATGATAGCTCTGGAGGATGCAATGGAGTGTATGCTCAGACTCATAGGTTCCCCACCGGAACCGGGTCAGTACGACGTGGTCAACCAGGTATCAGGACTTTACAAGATCAAAGAGGTCGCTGAAACGGTGGCTAAAGTGGGCCAAGAAAAGTACGACCTCGATGTGAATATACAGAGGCTGGAGAACCCGAGGGTTGAAGCGGAGATACATCCATTTGAAGTCGTATCCAAGAAACTACCCAAAGAGCACGGTTTCCGACCTAAAGTTTCCTTGGAAAAGGAGATCGACAGGATGTTCGACCTACTGACCGATGAACACATCGTCAAGCGCATCCAAGAAAAGAAACACGTGATAATGCCCAAGACCAGGTGGAGCGGAGAGAAGAAAGAGTCAGGTGTGCTGGAAGTCTACAAGCCGGGCGAGAAAGAGATCAAGGGATATAAAGGTAAGCTGGATACGGAGTGAGGTCATGGAAGTAGACGGCGATAAATTTCAGGAGATCATATCAAACGCCGATAAGCCCGTTTTTACTCTTTTCTGGGCATCCTGGTGTACCGCCTGTAAGAGGAGTGAAGTGACCGCCAGAGAGATAGAAGAAGAAAGAGATGATATCACGGTTCTAGAGGTGAACGTGGATAAGAACCCCCGGGTGAGGGACAAATACGATATCATGGGTGTTCCCACTTTCATGCTGTTCGATAAGGGAGAGCTCAAGGAAAGACGTGTTGCCGCACAAGCGAAAAAACAATTAAACAAGATGATAGATAACTACGTTAGATGATAAGCGCAGTGCTCCCCGCGTACAACGAGGGAAAAAGGATAGAACAGGTCTTGAAAGAGCTTTCTGATTTTGTAGACGAGATAATCGTGATAGATGATGCCTCACAGGACAGTACCGCCCAGATAGCAGGTAGATATGCAAGGGTGATAACTAACGAGAAGAACCTCGGTTATATCGGATCGATAAAAAAAGGATTCAATGAAGCGAAGGGAGACATCATCGTTACACTGGATGCCGATGGAGAGCACGACCCGCGATACATCCCTGCTTTGATCTCTCCTATAGAGAACGGGGAGGCAGATCTTGTCTTCGGTAAAAGAGACTACGTCCCAAGGATCTCAGAGAGGTTCATATCGTACATGGTCAGCAGGAGGGCGGGTGCGAAAGATACTGGCACGGGCTACAGGGCGCTCCGCGGAGATCTAGCAAAGCAGTTAGAACTCAAGGGAAGATGCACCTGTGGGATGTTCGCTCTAGAAGCCAAAAGTAAAGGTGCAGTGATAAGCGAGGTCAGAGCCCCGACGAGAGAGATAGACAAACCCAGGGGTATAGCATGGGATCATTTTCCTCAGTTCTTCATAGTGTTAAAGTTCATGATAAAAAAGAGATAGTAAAATAAGTTCACGCCTTCTCCAACCCTTCTTCGATCTTCAATAATTCGTCCCAGGTTTCCAAAGAAGCCCTTGCTTCCTCTTCATCCAACGTTTGAATAGCATATCCAGCATGTACGATGACGTAGTCGCCCTCTTCGACTTCGACAAGTGAAATATTCGCTTCCCTCTCGACACCGCCGTAATCGACTTTGGCTTTGTCACCTTCTATGGATAGTATCATCCCGGGGACCGCTAGACACATATTTGCTTTTAGCAGAGGCTCGAATATAAAGGTTGTGGGATGGAGTTACAGAAAATAAATGTGATTGACCAAATTTTATAAACATTTATAAATCATAGATGCGTTATCCGTTATATCTGATATATTAATAAGCTTCTTGAGAGCAGAAGAAAAACGGATTGGGTCTAAGATGTACTTGGAAAGGATCGGTTGTGAGGTGAATAGATGACCATGCGAAGGGTGCTTTACATCAGTGTATTTGTAATTATATCTATTTCATTACTGACACCTTCCAGCAGGGTTATTTTCGGACAAGACAGTACCGATTCTACAAGGTCCAACGGTTCAGGGCACGGTATCGATTATATCAGGGTGCGCACGGGGCCTGATAACACCGGGGCGGTGGTGGATGAAGTAACATACTCCGTGGGTGAGACGGATACACTCTATTTAGCGGGATACAATAACACTCACGGCTACATAAAGGATGTAAATGTATCTGGAGATACCACGTATAATGATTTCCTTAAGATCACGGCGGGGGATGGATACCTAGGTATAGAGGCCCTGGGTCCGGGTTCAGGAACTATTACACTTAACAGCGGAGAGATGGAAGTTACCGTAGACGTCGCCGTTCTTTCAGATAACCCACCCGAGATAACGACTCCCATCTCAGATATCGATCTGGTAGAGGATTTCGGAGTGAGCCAGGTAGACCTTGAAAGCCACGCAAGCGATGGAGAAGATGATCTATCTCAATTGAAATGGTTCGTGACCGGATACGACGAGAGCAAGATCTCTATCGGCGGTCAAAACCAGGCGGGCAATCATGTCTTATCTTTGATATCCAAGGCGGATCAGAACGGTAACATGCTGGCAAAGTTCAACCTTATGGACAGCGACGGGAATATAGCTACCCAGAACGTATGGATACGTATCTCACCCGTCAACGACGCACCCGTTATATCACCGGTACCTAACCTCTTTGTACGTTACGATTCACCGTACGATTTTGATTATTCTCCCTATGTCAGCGATGTAGAAACACCCAAGATAGGTCTGGATTTGAGCACTGATTTAGACCAGTACACCAGTGTCAACGGGCTGGTGGTAACTTTTGATTATCCTGAGATCAAAACAGGTGAGGAGAGCTACGTCCGTATCTCCGTATCCGACGGCGATAAGAGCACCAGTCAACTCGTCAAAGTCACGGTCACATCCGATTATCCACCAGAGAAAATCAGTTCGATCCCAGATGTGACGATAAACGAAAACGAAACCCTGGAGAACGTATTCGATCTGGACGATTACATCATGGATCCCGACGAGGACAGCCTTTACTACAGCTACGGATACACTCACCTGACCATAGATATAGGAGATGACCACACCGTGGATATCACCGCTGAAAGCGAATGGACCGGCACCGAGCGGGTCACTTTTAGAGCAGAGGATCCCATCGGAGCCATGGTAGAACAGACCATCAAGGTGGAAGTGATCCCCGTCAACGACCCACCCGTTTTAAAGAAGCTGGACCCCTTCGTTATACACTATGAGAATTCGTACACTTTCGACCTTGCCTGGTACATATCAGATAACGATAACAGCTTGAGTGAATTGAGTATCTACACGTCCAAACCCGAGTACGTAACGGTACAAGGTACAGAGCTGAACCTATTCTATCCAGAAAAAATAGGTGCCATGTCTTATCCTTACACCGTACCCCTGACGGTCAGCGTTTTCGACGGGATGGATACGGTTTTCCAATCCACCACCGTGTCTGTCACGGATAACTATGCACCCGACGTTCAGAAGAGCATCGGGAACATTTCCTTCGACGAGGATGAAGAACTTATAGACGCCATAGATCTTGACAATTTTTTCGTCGATGTAGATAGTAACACAATATACTACACTTCTGGGCACGACAGTGTGCAGATCGCTATCGACGGTAGCAGCGTCGATCTATCAGCATCTGAAGATTGGTACGGAACAGAGCACGTGAAGATAAGGGCTACGGACGAAGAGAGTGCCTTCGTTGAAGAATCTTTCTTCGTCACCGTTGTCCCGGTGAACGACCCTCCAAGGATGGAGGGAATCCCAGATCAACTGAATAAAAATAAAACCACGTGGGTTTTGGACCTATCTCCGTATATATCCGATGTAGATAATGACCATGAAGATCTGTCCTTGACCGTTGACAGTTCGTACGTGGACGTGGTCGGTCTTAAATTGCTGTTCTCCTACCCGGAAGACGTGGAAAAAGAAAAAATCAAGATAACCGTGAGCGACGAGGACCTACAAACCCAGGAGGGTATAGATATATCCCTTGGAAAGGCTTCTTCCGGTATACTTCCGTTCGATAACGCCCTACTACTTTACCTCATCCCTCTGATCGCAGGTACAGCTGTCGCAGCAGGATGGTACGTGCTAAAGAAAAGGAAGAAGTACATCATAGACGACGTGTTCTTGACACATGTATCCGGAGTTCTGATAAAGCACACAACAAGGACTCTGAGACCCGACAGGGACGAGGACATACTCGCCGGTATGTTCACCGCGGTACAGCGGTTCATAAAGGACTCATTCGCCGAGGATGAAAGCGACACATTGAGGAGTATGGAGTACGGGGACAAGAAGGTCGTTATTCACAAAGGTGACGCGGTTATCCTAGCGGTCTTTTTCCGTGAAGAAGAGCCGGATTGGATGAGAGGATCGATGGAAAATTTCGTGCATGACGTGGAAGGGAGGTATGGGGCGGATATAGAGGATTGGAACGGCAGTTTGGAATCTCTGCCGGGTTTAGGAAAAATGCTGAACTCCTTCGTGGAGTCAAAGGGCAAATACAAACAGGACGATTGGAAAAAAGAAAAGAAGTGAGTTTGAGGGCAGTCTTTTTACAATAGCCAGGATAGATCGTAATCAAAAATTATTTATAGAACCACTGTAGTGCAAAATATAGGTGATATATTGCCGGATGGAAAGCAGCCGATCGTAGTTTTAAGTGAGGACACGGAGAGAGAAAGAGGAAAAGACGCTCAAAAGGATAATATCAACGCAGCCAAAGCGGTAGCGGATGCAGTCAAAGCTACCCTTGGACCGAAGGGGATGGACAAGATGCTGGTGGACAGCATAGGTGATGTTACCATAACAAACGACGGAGTCACCATGTTGAAAGAGATGGATCTGGAACATCCCGCGGCGAACATGGTCGTGGAAGTAGCTGAAACACAGGAGGACGAGTGCGGTGACGGCACTACGTCAGCGGTCATCTTAGCAGGGGAGTTGTTGAAGAGATCGGAAGATCTACTGGACAAGGACGTACATCCTTCCACAATAGCCAAAGGATACAGGCTGGCAGCCAATAAGAGTCAAGAGATTCTAGATGATATCAAGGTTGAACTTCAAGACGATTATAGAGATATCCTCAAGGATGTAGCACTAACAGCTATGACCGGAAAATCAGTCGATATGGATAAAGAGGGATTAGCGGAGATCGTAGTTGAAGCTACTGAAAGGGTTGCCAACGACAACAACAGTAAAAAATCTGTCAACGTGAACAACGTTAAAGTTGTAAAAAAAGCGGGATCCAGTGTAGATAAAACTGCTTTGATAGACGGGATAATCTTGGAGAAGAGCAGACCACACGACGGTATGCCGAAGGAAGTAGATGATGCCGAGATCGCTCTTATAAATTCTCCCATAGAGGTTCAAGACACGGAGACAGATGCAGAGGTGAAGATAACCAACACTGGTCAGATGCAGGAATTCTTGGATAGGGAAGAAGATGCGTTAAGAGCTATGGTGGATAAACTGAGTGACTTAGATGTCAACATTGTCTTCTGCCAGAAGGGTATAGACGACCTCGCTCAGTATTACTTTGCAAAGAATGGCATCATGGCTCTCAGGAGGATCAAGAAATCTGATATGAAGAAGTTGAACAAGGCCACTGGTGCGAGTATAGTAAATAATTTGAACGATATAACAGCAGACGACCTCGGCCACGCTGAAAAAGTAAAAGAGAAATCAGTATCTGGAAGTGACCTCGTGTTCGTCAGCGGAGTGAAAGACGGAAGATCGGTATCGATACTGTTGAGAGGGGGTACGGAACACGTGGTAGACGAGGTCGAAAGGTCGATAAACGATGCGTTGAAAGTTGTGGCTGTGGCTATGGAAGATAAAGCCGTCCTCCCAGGCGGTGGTGCAGCTCACATAGAGTTAAAACAACAACTGCAGAGATACGCCTCGACGATAGAAGGCAGGGAACAGCTCGCAGTAAAGGCGTTCGCCGACAGCCTTAATGTGATACCCAGGACCTTAGCGGAGAACGCTGGTCTTGACGGGATCGACTTACTCATGGAGTTGAACTCAATCCATGAAAACGAGGAGAACAAGTATCACGGTATAGATCTGGAAACGGAACAGGTCACCGATATGTTCGACAGGAACATCGTAGAACCTCTCAGGGTGACGGAACAAGCTATACAGTCAGCCACCGAGGTCACCGACATGATACTGCTGATAGACGATATACTGGCATCCAAAGGTGAAGGAGGAGAACAACCACCATCGCCCCAAGGGATGCCGCCTGGCGGTGGGGGAATGCCTCCAGGGCTGATGTAGAACATCTAACGAACCCTATTCCTACTTTTTTTCCTTAATTACTTATACTGTATATATCATGGACTCGATGATGGAAGTATATATCGGTGAATGCAGCTCGTATTCGGATTGTGTGGACGTGATAGAGCACGCATTCTTAACTCTAGGGGGCACGGATAAATTCGTCGGTGAGGGAGAAACTATACTCGTCAAACCAAATCTACTCAAGGGCGCCAGTTCCGAGAAGGCGGTCACCACTCATCCCGATTTTATCATAGCTGTTGTAAAGACCCTAGAGAAAGAGGGTGCACACGTTATCGTCGGCGACAGCCCCGGCGGAACCCTGTCCGATAGAAGCCTGAGAAGGCATTATGAAAAGGCGGGCTGGGATAGGATAGAAGAGGAGACCGGTGCTAGGCTGAATTACGACATCACAGAGAAAAGGGTAAGCCTTCCAGATGGAAGGATCCTTAAATCCATCCCGGTTCTTTCAGTCGTAGATGATGTGGATGGGGTTGTCAACCTGCCTAAATTGAAAACGCATTCACTAACCGTATTCACCGGAGCCGTGAAGAATCTGTACGGGGTGGTGCCCGGCCTTACCAAATCCGCCTTCCACGGCCAGTACAGAGGTATCGAACGTTTTTCCAAGGTTCTTTTGGATGTAAAGGACGTTGTGAACACACGTATATCGATAATGGACGGTATCTTGGGCATGGAGGGAGCTGGACCCAGCAACGGTCAACCGATAGATCTCAATATGGTTCTTGCTTCGGAAAGCGAAGCCTGCCTTGACATAAGTGCATGTTTGTCGGTCGGTATCCCTCCCAGGAAGGTGACCACTATCAAAGAGCTTGACGATGTACCGGAGATAACCTACCCGAATCTGACGCCGAAGTACTTCGATTACAAAATGGATTATCCCGAGGGTGGATCCACTCCGTGGTGGGCCCCTGAATCCTTGGGCGGTGTTCTGTCCAATCTATACCTTAAAAGACCGAAGCTGGACGAGTTATCGTGCGATCACTGCGGGAAATGCAACGAGATCTGTCCCCAGGATGCCATCAAACAGACTAAGAGCGGACCCAAGATCAGCTGGTGGAAATGCATGCGCTGCTACTGCTGCGCCGAGGTATGCCCGAACGACGCATTGACCGTAGAGTAGATCATTCCAAACCGCTTTCCAGGTCCTTTATCACTTCTACAGGACTATCTGATTTCACCAGTCCAGATGCTAATAGGACACCTTTAGTACCGAGTTCTATAGCGATCCTCACGTCCTCACCGCTCTTCACCCCTGCACCACATAGAACTTCGACATCGGGATCGACCTTCTTTACCTTTGCAACGGCTTCTTCCACGACCTCCGGCTTTGCAGTGGACACTGAGATATCCCCACCTATGAGTTCCGGGGGTTCGTAGGCTACGAAGTCCGGCCCGAGCGCTGCAGCGGCAGCGGACGCTTCCGGATTGTTTGCACAGATCACGGTTGTAAGCCCCTTTTCTTTACATAAACGAACGATCTTCTCTATCTCTGAGAGTTTGAGTCTGTTCTCCGAGTGATTTATCAGAGTTCCTACGGCACCGGCATCGACTACAGCATCCACTAAAGTATGGCCGGTGTGGCTGCCGGGTTCGATCCCGTCTATATGCTGTGCGAAAACCGGTAGTATAGAATCATCGACGACCATCCTGAGATCAGCCGTCTGGGGGCAGACTATCCAATCGTATTCCGCGTGCTCTTCTATTATATCGGTCAGTTCGACCGCTTTCTCCCCGATCGACTGCGAGTAAGTCTTATAATTCACTATTATAACGGGTGTTTCTATCATGGTTATCGGTCCGTTTATCGACGTTGATTAATTAAATATTTTCATTGTCGAAAGATTTTAAACCAACTACTATAATTCGATGCTCCATGAACGATTACGATCCGGTGTCCATAGAACGAAAATGGCAGGAAAAGTGGGAAGAAGACGGGGTTCACAGCACGGACGTTGATAGGGAAAAAGAATCGTACTACATAATCTTCGCATATCCAGGTATCTCGGGGTTCCTGCACCTGGGTCACATGAGGAGCTACACGTACACGGATATAATCGCCAGGTACAAGAAGATGGACGGATACAACGTGCTTTTCCCGGCGGGTACCCACCCCACTGGTAACCAGGCGATCAGTCTATCCAAGAAGATAAAGGAGGGGGATCCGGACAGGATAAATTATCTCAAGCAGAACGGAGCTACGGAAGAGGACCTGAAGAAGATGGAGGATCCTAAAGAGCTCATATCTTACTTCAACCGAGTTTTCAGAGAGGACTTCTGGAAAGGATTCGGGTTGATGATCGATTTCGATTACTTCACCCACACTGTAAGGGAGGACTACAAGCAGTTCATCAGATGGCAGTTCAAGAAGTTGAAAGAAAAAGATCTGCTCACCCAGAAACCCTACTTTGCACCTGAATGCATCAACTGCGGTCCGGTGGCGGTGGACCCGTCGGAAACGGATCTATCAAAGGGCGGTAACGCGGAAGAGCAGGAGTACACGCTCCTCAAGTTTCCGTACAAGGATATGTTCATAACCGCGGCAACCCTAAGACCGGAGACCGTTTACGGGCAAACCAATCTTTGGGTCGATCCAGAGGAGGAGTACGTGATCGTTGAAGTTGATGGTGAGAAGTGGATCATGAGCGAAGAAGCGGCTGAGAAGCTGGAGTATCAAAAGGACGACGTAGAGATAGTGGGGTCGATAGACGGGGAGGAGATGATAGGAGACACGGCTGAAGCTCCAGGGATACACAGGGATATCATCATACTGCCGGCGGATTTCACCGATCCCGACATGGGCACGGGTATAGTAACCAGCGTTCCCAGCGACGCGCCATACGATCGGATAGCACTTAAAGATATCAAAGAGGACGAAGAACTGCTTGAAAGGTATGAACTGAAGGAGAAAGTACAGGGCATAGAACCCATAGAGATAATCCAGTCCAAGGAATGGGGGACGGATCCCGCGGAGAAGATAATCGAGGAGATGGGCATCGAGAGTCAGAACGAAGTGGAGAAGCTCGAGAAGGCGACACAGGAGATCTACAAAGCGGGTTTCCATACGGGAAAGATGATGGAGAGCTGTGAAGAGTACGAAGGTATGAACGTCCAGGAAGCCAAAGATATGGTCAAAGAGGATATGATCAACATTGGAGAGGCAGATGTGTTCTACGACCTCTCCGAAGAGGTGATCTGCCGCTGCGGTGAGAAGGTGATAATCGGAAAGATACCTGATCAGTGGTTCATACGTTATTCCGATAGAGAGCTCACGGAGAAGAGCAAGGAGCATGCAAGAAACATGGTGATCAAGCCGAAAACCTACGCCGACAATCTCCCCGGTACTCTTGAATGGTTCCAGGATAGGTCATGCGCCCGTTTGGGTAACTGGTTAGGGACCGACTTTCCCTTCGATGATAGATGGGTGATAGAAGCTATAGCTGACTCTACGTTGTATCCAGCATATTACGTGCTGGCTAAATTCTACAACCAAGGGAAGATAAAAGCAGAGCAGATGACGGAGGGTTTCTTCGATCACGTTTACCTGGGTAGAGGCGATCCCAATGAGTTAGCTCAGGAGCTGGGGGTTGAAGAAGAACTGCTTGGAGAGATAAAAGATACATTCGATTACTGGTATCCACTGGACCTGAACCTAGGCGGTAAGGAGCACATGACGGTTCATTTCCCGGTTTTCTTGATGAACCACGTCGCTCTAATGGATCAAGGATATCGGCCCCAGGGTATATTCGTCAACTGGTGGCTCTCTATGAAGGGAGGTAAGATATCGAAGTCAAAGGGGGGAGCGGAACCGATACCAGATGTTACGGAGAGGTTCGGAGTGGATACACTGCGTCTGTACTACGCACATTCCTCCAGTCCGTTCGTTGACAAGGAGTGGGATGAAACAGAAGCCATGAACTACAGGAAGAGGTTGAATTCTATGTGGAATCTGGTGCACAGGATGGGGGAGACTGAAGGAAAAGCATCGGAGTTGGACGGTTACCTCAGATCTCGATTTACCAGGCTGACCAAGAAAATAAAGGAACGCATGGATGATTACGAGATAAGGGATGGAGCAAACATAGCGTTCTACAGCATCCCAGCGGAGATAGAGTGGTATCTAAGAAGGGGAGGACGGAACGGAGAGCTTCTGGACAAAGTAGCAAAAGAGTACATCCATCTGATCGCACCATTTTCACCACACATCGCAGAGGAACTCGGTACGTTATGGGATACGGGGTACGTCACGGATTCACATCTCCCGGAAGTGGACGAGAACTTGATATCCAAAGATGCTGAAGCAAAGGAAGGATTCATCAAGGAAGTCATCGACGATATAAGGCAGATATTGAGTATCGCGAAGGTGGATGGCAGCGACATCTACATCTACGTTTCACCGGGGTGGAAAGAAACGGTACTTTCAGAGGTCATGGAGGATCCGGAAAAAGGTATGGGTTTGATGTCGGACTTGGTCAGCAAAGTGGATGCAAATCCAAAGGAGATATCGTCCTACCTACAAGGATTGATCAAAACGCTCAGGGAGAAGGGTGAAAAGGACACCTGGAAAGCGGATATCGACGAGTACGATGTGCTGGGTCGAGCTAGAGAGTTCCTCGAAAGAGAATTCGATGCAGACGTACACATAGCTAAGGCGTCGGAAGACCCCTACGATCCAGTGGGTAAGAGTAAGCACGCAGCACCTAGAAAACCAGCTATATACGTGGAGTGATCGAACAAAACACTTAAATTCATCTACTATAATTTAATGAGCATGAAAGCAGTAATCCTGGCTGCAGGGGAGGGTACTAGACTGCGCCCCTTCACGGCATCGGAACCAAAGGTGATGATACCAGTAGCCAACAAACCGATATTACAGTACGTTGTAGAAGCACTCGTAGATAACGATATAACGGATATTTTGATGGTAGTAGGCTATCAAAGGCAGAGGATAATGTCCTACTTCGGTAACGGGGAGGATTTCGGGGCGAAGATCGAGTACGTCGTCGAGTGGAAGCAGTTGGGGACCGCCCACGCACTGTATCAAGCAAAGGATAAGGTAGACGGTGATTTTCTCGTTCTGGCAGGGGATAATATAATCTCGAAGGGGACCATATCCGATTTTTTGAATGAGCTGGAGGGGTATTCAATACTCGTGACCAGGAGTGATGAACCATCCAAGTACGGTGTAGTGGTCATGAAAGACGGTGTGGTCGGTGACCTGATAGAGAAGCCGGAAAAGAGTCCGAGCCATCTCATATCTACCGGTATCTACGCCTTCGGTCAGGACATATTCGATTATATCGATACCTTGATGGAGAACAGAAAATACGATCTAACATCCGCCATAGACAAGGCTATCGAAGAACACGATATCAACGGGATAATCACGGATTCCATGTGGATGGACGCTGTATATCCATGGGATCTGATCCATCTGAACTCGGCCGCCTTAACCCACTGTGCGAAATCATCAAACGGCGTCATCGAGAAGGGCGTTAGCCTAAAGGGAGAGGTCATCATCGGTGAAGGAGCAGTTATCAAGAGCGGAACGACGATAGAAGGTCCGGCGATAATCGGAGAGGGCTGCGAGATCGGTCCGAATGCGTGTATCCTGCCTTCGACCAGCTTGGGTAACGACACAAAGGTATCCCCCTTCACGGTGATACAGAATTCCATAATCATGAGTGGAGTTACCGTCGGCCCGAACTCTCACATAGATTCTTCAGTGATCGGTGACGGAGTGGATATCGGCAGCAGCTTTTCCACGTACTCTGGTCGAGCCGATATGAAGGTAGAAAAAAGTATTCAGGAGATACATAGTATAGGATGCATGATCGCTGAAGATACCATCATCGGAAGTGGTGTAAAAACGGAACCCGGTGTCATCGTAGGTTCTGATTGTGAGATAAAGTCGGGAGCGGTGATCAGGGAGGACATCCCCACGGAAGCGATAGTGTTATGATAAGATATAGATCGATATTAGGAGATGTTTAGATGTGTGGAATCGTTGGATACACTGGAACTATGGATGTCGCTGATATACTGCTCAAAGGGTTGAAGAGACTGGAGTACAGAGGGTACGACTCCGCGGGAGTAGCTATAAGGAGCGGCGGTTCCATATCCGTACAAAAAAGAGAGGGGAGCATCGACGATCTGAGTGAATTGGAGTTCGTGCACGGTTACACCGGTATAGGTCACACCAGGTGGGCTACACACGGTAAACCCTGCGACGAGAACGCGCATCCTTTCTTGGATTGTGAAGGGAACTTAGCCGTTGTTCACAACGGGATCATAGATAACTTTGTAGATATCAAAGATGGGTTGGAAGAGAGGGGGCACAACTTCACATCGGAAACCGACAGCGAGGTCGTCGCCCATCTTATAGAAGAAGAGTACGAAGGAGACCTTGTAAAGGCGGTCAAAAAAACGGTTAAAAAACTGACCGGTTCTTACGCCATAGTCGTAGTCCACAAAGACCATGACGGGTTGGTCGCTGCCCGGGACAAGAGCCCCCTGGTATTAGGTGTAGGGACGGAAGAGAACCTGGTCGCATCGGATGTACCAGCTATCCTTGACCATACCAACGAGGTAAAATATCTGCTGGACGGCGATGTAGCGAGTATAACGAAAGATGGAATAGAGATATGGGATGAAGAGGGAGAGCTAGTGGAAAGAGAGACCAAAGAGATAACCTGGTCCGTGGAGGATGCCGAGAAGGGAGGTTACGAACATTATATGCTCAAAGAGATCTACGAACAGCCCAAGGCTATCCACGATTCCTTTTTAGGTCGGCTCAACGGACTCGACGAAGTGGATCTGTCTAGATATGATATAGATAGTATCAATCTGATATCCTGCGGGACGTCATATCACGCCGCCCTGGTAGGAAAATACATCATAGAGAGGTTGACCGGGATCCCGTGCAACACAGAATTGGCATCTGAATACAGATATTCTGCACGCTCGGACGTCTTTCCATTCACCATATTGATATCTCAAAGCGGTGAGACCGCTGACACGTTAGCCGCTGCAAAAGAAGCCAAAATAAGAGGTTGTAAAACAATGGCGATAACGAACGTGTTCGGCAGCTCGATCACCAGGGAAGTGGACGAGGTGATCTATACACATGCCGGTCCCGAGATCGGTGTGGCGGCTACAAAGACATTCACCACACAGCTGATAGTACTATACCTACTCGCTGTGGAATTGGGTATGAAGAAAAAGAAGATACTGAGAGAAGATGTAGACGATTGCAGAAACGAGATAAGAAAACTCCCCCGTAAAGTAGAGGTACTTCTGGATCAAGCTGAAAGGATCAAAGGGATCGCAAAGATACTATCTAGGGCGGACGATATCTTCTTCGTGGGGAGGAACATCAACTATCCCGTCGCTCTAGAGGGGGCGCTCAAGCTGAAGGAGATAGCATACATCCACGCCGCCGGTTACCCGGCTGGAGAGCTGAAACACGGTCCCTTCGCACTGCTTACAGAGAAAACGCCGGTGATCGCCATCTCCATAAAGGACCACACCTACGAGAAGATGCTGGGAAATATCGGTGAGATCGCTGCCCGAGGGAGCCCGATAATCGCGGTGGGACAGAAGGACAAGGAGCTGGAGAAGCTGGCTGATGAGACCATAGAGATTCCTGAAGTGTCTCCAATATTCTCTCCGATACTGGTGAACGTGATACTCCAGATGTTCGCCTACTACACCGCTCGTGAATTGGATAGATCTATCGATAAACCGAGGAATCTAGCCAAGAGTGTGACCGTTGAATGAATGCAGACCCGATAGGGTTTTATAAAGAAAATAAAATCTACATCTGGATAGTGATACTGGTTTTTGTACCTATCGTTTTGATGATCGGCTGTTTGGTTTACCCTGACCTTTTTTGGGATTCATTCATTTGGAAGTACTTCTGGGGTCCCGTGATCGCGGATGCAAAGGACGGAACTGTGGGGGGTGTTTCCGAGGGCTACAATATCGTCAACACATTGAGCTACGGGATCGTACTAGGATTGGCCGCACTCGGTACCTATGAATTGATACGCCATTTCGATATAGAAGTGGATAACAAATTCGTTCTAACACTGATCCCGTGGATAATACTGGGAGGTTCCCTGAGAACCCTGGAGGACGTGGGTTTATTCGATGAAGGAGTTGCACCGCTTTTCATCTCTCCCGTGATCTATTTCGTACTGGGTATCTTGGTGATCCTATTGATGATTCTAGGGGCGGTGCTAGATCATACGGAACTAGGGAGCAGTAGGGTATACATCCGTTTCTTCCTGCTGTGTATCCCGATCTTGATATACCTCCCGTTCCAGCTGATGGATTGGTCGTACCTTGTCATGCTCATGCTTTTATCCGGTGTCTTCTTCTTTATTTACGGTGAGAAAAAAGGGTGGCTGGATGAGAAATTATTGTTTCTATCTACTGGGACTTCACTTGCTGCAGTCTCATTAGCTTATAATGTATATTTCATCATGGCCGGCGAAGGTGCACATCCCTTCGAGTCCGCTCTCATACCTGTACTAGCGGTGTCGGTCACGGCCCTGTTGATATTCTCAGGATATATCATCGATAAACTGAAAGAAAGGGGAAGGTCCATCCAGAAGATACTGTCATCCCCATTGAACGTGATGATCGTATTTTCTCACATGTTCGACGCCTCAGCGACCTACCGGGGCATAGAATACTACGGATACGTGGAGAAACACGTCCTGCCTACGTTCATGATCGAACTGACCGGCACGTCACTGGTTATGTTCCCGTTGAAGATCGCGTTGGTTTGTTTCATCATATACGTGATCGATGTGATGTTCAAGGAAGAACTGATGGAGACACCACAGTTAAAGAACCTGCTGAAGTTCATTATCATCGTACTGGGTATGGCTCCCGCGGTGAGGAACATGCTGAGATTATCCATGGGAGTTTGAGATAGTAAAAAAAATAAAAAAAGAGAAAGGGGGGGAGATATATTATCGTGAGGTGCCCGGGGGTGACCGGGCTAGTTTAGTTGCATCCCATTCCAAATTATCTTTTTAGATATTCTTCGGTTTTTTCCTTTCTAGCTCTTGCATTCGCTATCTTCATATCGATTTCATCCAGCCGGTCTGATTTTTCAAGAACAAATTCAGCTCGATAATAGATCAGATCTCTCACGGCTGTTCGGATAGCTTCAGAGCGGGATGTGAAATCGTCCATCTCTACGAGAAAATCGACTCTATCCAAGAACGATTTTGGCAGCCTTATCGTGATCTTCTCATTTTCGGACATCTTCATCCCTTGTCTGCTAATTGACATCTAATCGATGTCATATGTCCTACATAAGTACATAAGTATTTAAGAATTTCGATAGGTCGTGTTTTAAAGAATATCTATTTAATAGAAATGTTTTTATTTTACCTGGCATTGGTAAAAGCCGTGAAAAAGATATACACGATCGGCTATCAAGGCAGGACATTCGAAGAATTTTTAGACATGCTTTTAGAAAAAAACGTCGTACACCTAGTCGACGTTAGGAGCAGTCCTAGATCCAGGAGGGAGGAGTTCAGAAAAGAAGAACTGAAGAAAAGGCTCTTTCGAAAGAGTATCCTGTACATCCATATGCCTGAATTAGGGGGATTGATAGAGGGCGATTATCGTGAGCACATGGATAACCAAGGATGGAAGGGAAGTTTCAGGGAATTGGATGGCTTGGCGAAAGACGGTGCGACCGCGATCATGTGCTTGGAAAAGGACCCTATGAGATGCCATCGACGCTTCATAGCAGAAAAATTGGAAGAGAACGGTTGGGAAGTGATACATCTGGGAAAGGGAGCCAGCTGGAAAGAAAAGAGCCTGGACGATTTTATCGGTTGATCGATGGAATCGATCGATGCTCAAAGAAAGTGTTTTAGATTTATCACCGTATCGGGATGGGAAACGATGATGAAAGAATCATCCCTTAAGTAGACATGTGTGAGTGCTACCTCACCGTAATTCTGATTTATATTATAGCTGGTGTTCTTTACTGATGTTATATGGATATCTTTCTTGGACGAGGCAACGAGTTTTGGCTCTTTTTCCCACTCCATCCTGTACTCGATCACCCAATCCCTAGATCCCAGTTCGTCCCCGATCAGTAGATAGTCCAGTTCAGCGAAGGCGTTTCCTTGTAGGTTAAGGTCGAACACCTCCCTGGATAGATTACCTTCATTATGTAGAGAGGAAGCGACCGTCATCAACTCTTTCAGTTTCTCTTGGGTGTAATTCTCGAATCGGGAACGACTAGTTTCCCTGTAGGAAACGGCCCCCAGTGGGATCGCCGTCCCGATCAGCACGATCATGATGACAAGCTTGAGAGGCAGTTCGGTGACCCCTGTATCGTTCATCTTCATCCTTTGGATGCTAGATCACCCCGATCTCAACGGTTGCTTCATCACGGTCACATCGGAATATGACAATCCTGCATTCGGTTGTTGGCAGTTGCAGATCCAAATCTTGTTCAGTAGAATTCATGAGATGGACATTTCCGAAGGAATAGTAGTTTTCCGGTTCCCCTCCGATCTTGTAGAAAAGCGAGTTGGAGTAGCTGTTTTTGAGTTTGATGTATTCTATGCGGGCGAAGGGGTGGCTGTCGAAATTTAATTCGAGAACGATCCGTGTTTCCTCTCCACCTGATGAAACCACATCCACCGCATTATCTATCTTTTTCATCTCGTTCAAAAGGTCGTTTTCTACCTGTTTTTCGATGTACATATCCGAGTACATCCAAACGGAGGGTATGACCAGGGCCATAACCAATGCGGTTATCATCAGACTCAAGGGTAAACCCTGCAACTCGGCTCTATCGTTAGAGGGTAGATCTCTCATCGTGCTGGTCAGATACACCTTATTCAAATATTTTTTGATTGTGAGGGTCGTTTAGAGTTAAAAACTCTTATAAAAACACAACACTTATTATACCCTTCATAGTAAATAAAGATAGATGCAGGAAAAACCAGAGAATTACAGCAACGACATCGAATACGTACAGGCGGTCGTTGGGAAAAAATTTACTATCTACAAAACAGAAGTAGAGTTCGATATAGTAAACCTCTACGTTAGGGTCTACAGTGACGAAGATGTGTATCAGGATTTTGACGATCTCAGAAGAGAGATGGTCCCTAAAAATTTTGTTCCGTTCTTGAGGGAAGAGAGCGGAGAGTATATCATCAGGGTAAAAAAACAGCCTGAGAGAACTTTTCGTACTTATAAGGCGAACATGGTGATGCTGATCATAACATTAACTACAACTCTGATAGCAGGGGCTTGGCAGTGGGCTTCTTACACCGGTTCGAGCTCTTTCCTGTCCATCGAAAACTTTACCAACGGTGCACTGTTCTTCACCCTTCCTCTACTGTCCATCTTGGGCGTCCACGAGATGGGTCACTATTTAACTGCGAGGAGGCATAACATACAAGCCTCACTGCCCTTCTTTATCCCCTTCGCACCTCCACTGGGTACTATAGGTGCGTTCATCAGTATTAGAGAACCCATACCCGACCGTAAATCACTTTTGAAACTGGGTGTATCGGGTCCTATATCTGGATTTCTAGTTGCGGTACCCGTATCCTTGATCGGTATATATCTGGGGAACATGATGGGCCAAGCGGCTCCATCGGGCGGGAGCGGTTCATTTTTGGTGATCAATTTTCCCTTGATAATGATGTTCCTGAACAACCTAATGCCCTTCGCGCCAGATTCGATCATGCATCCTACAGCATTTGCTGGATGGGTGGGATTCTTGGTGACCGGGTTGAATCTACTCCCAGCCGGTCAGTTGGACGGGGGGCATGTAGTGAAGGCGTTATTCGGTGATTACGCCAAGTACGCTAGTTACGCAGCAGCCGGTTTTTTGGTTATAGCTGGAATCGTGTGGTATACAGGTTGGTTGTTCTTCGGATTTTTCCTGCTGTTCATAGTGGGGCTGAAACACCCTCCACCGCTAAATCAGATCACTGAATTAGATACGAAGACCAAAGTCCTCGGTGTCGCCGGGATTTTACTCCTGTTCATATGTTTCCACCCGATCCCCCTAGAACAGGTCACCTACAACAATGACTTTTCACTGGATTTGCACGGCAGCGATGTCAGAAATATAACACTCAATGGATCAGTGAATTATACATTCTCATTGGAGAACAAAGGTAAACCGAATGCGGACGAATACAACATCAGTTATTGGATGACGAACGAGACGTGGCAGAGCAGCTTTTTCTTAAAGAACGAAAGCGAGAACACCACCAGTTGGATATCGATCGAAGGTAATGAGACAATGGTGTTTCTAGATCCCAAAGAGAACGCGACCTTCCGGATAATGGTGACTACGGCTAATTTACCGTCAGATAGAACTAATCTATATTTACAAGCGAAGTCCAACAGAACGGATAAAGTGAGGGTAAAGAAATTGACCGTCAATCTAGATTATGAATTCAAAGTTGTCAGCATAACGGACAGGGTGAAGACCATCGAAGAAGAGAGCGCAGAATTCAAGCTGTCGATAGAGAATATGGGGAGGAGAGATTCGTACAACGTCTATTTAAACGACATATCGAATGAAAGCTGGACGGTTTATTTTACTTCTGGAGATGAATTTGTCGAGTACGAAAATCTGACGTTCTTCGTTAATACGGGGTCGAACAAGACCTTTTCTTGTATAATGACAGCCGAGTACATCCAAACTAGATCGATGAGATTCTATGTCTACGAAGAAGATTCTGAAAACGGGATAGAAAAAACCAGGGCTTCAGTCGTGTTGATATCTGCCCACATAACCATCGAATCCACCGGAGATGGTAGCACTAGAACATTTGAGATCATCGGCGTAAAGATACCTGAATGATCGTTTTGAAACCTTCACGCCCTAGGCTTGAAGACACAATAGAATCTATTTAAAGATGCGTGAACCCTTGTTTCATGGACCTCTACTAGTGTGAGATACTCCTCTCCAATTTTGTAATCCTCCTCTTGTGGTAGGATCACGGATAAATATCCGTTTTTATTCAACCGGTCCCGACAAGTTTTGAACAACCTCTTGTAGATATCCCTTTTACTCTCTCCAGATGTAGAGGACGCCCTGCCGTAGGGCGGGTCGGTTGCAACGAGATCGATGTTATCCGGGATGGTATCGGAGACGTCGCCTACTCGAATTTCTGCGTGCATACCGAAACTGTTCAAATTCTCTATACACCCCTCCACCATGTCCTCGTCGATATCCCCACCGGTAGACTTCAAGTCCAGTTCTCCCGCTTCTAGAAGTATACCCCCGGTACCGCAGAAAGGGTCGTGGAGATGAGATTTTTTTCCTGGTCTGCCCAGGTTTATGAGACATCGCGCATATCTTGGTTCCAACGATACCGGTGAGAAGAACGGGCGGTGCTTCACCTCTCTCTTTTGAAAATCGTTCTTGTCGATCTCGTGGATCACTTTGCCGATGTAGCATCGGTCGGATATCAGTACAAATATCTCATGTTCTGGGGTATCCAAGTCTATTTCGTTTGTTCTGGATATCTCCTCGCCCAACCCACGTTTCAAAGGAAGTGAATCTACTTTTTTTCCCCATACCCTCCTGGTATCTACGGCTGCTGAACCTGGCGGCAGTTTAATGCCCGTGTTAGAATCGATTATTTCATCGGGCTCAGATGTCAGCTTGTGTTCTAAGATCCTATGTGTCAGTCCGAGTCTTCGAGCTAGAAGGGAAGGATCGCAGTCAGTTTCTACATGGACGAGACCGGTGGAGCGATCGACCTCTTCAAAGGAAAAGCCAAGCCCGGAAATAGCCGCCATGACTTCCGAAGATGCGAGGTCATAATAAGGTCCGACCAACTCGAAGATAAGTTCAGCCATAGGTACCCCCCTTCTTTACTAGCTCTGACCTTTTCATAGGTTGAAGAACCAAGCCTAAAATTTTAATCTTTCGCAGTAGGTGAAAAAAATTAAATAGCTTACTCACATTCCCTGGAATATAATAATTTGGAGGACTAACATGGGAAATAACTCGAACATAAAGGCGGTTACCGATGACGGATTTGATAATTTTATCAGAGATAACGAGTACGTATTAGTTGATCTGTGGGCTGATTGGTGTGTGCCGTGTAAGATGGTAGAACCCGCATTGGAGAGTCTTGCAGAAAAGTATTCTGATAAGGTAAGGTTTGCTAAATTGGACATCCAGGAGAATCCTAATACACCGAATAAGTACGGCATCCAAGCCATACCCGCAATGTTATTTTTCTGCGATGGAAATTTGGTGGGACAGGGTAGGGGAGCTCTGCCCGAATCTCAGATAGAAGAGATGCTGTACGAGAACTTCGATATCTAGATCTTTTTCATACCTTCTAGTGCGTTCTTCATATCCGAATACCAGATTTCAAGACACTGCTCAGCCTCTTCTCTGATCTTATCGATAGGTCTGGCCGAGTACATGTAATAATAACCACCGTTACGGATGGTCTTTTTCTCTTTGTAAACCAGACCACAGTTAACTAACTTCTCCAATATCCTGTACGCAGTGCTCTGGTCTTTTCCTATCATATCCGCTATGTCCCTCGATCGGTATTCTTCTTCCTCGGACATCAGGTTAAGGACTTCTTTATCCATCTTCGAGAGACCGTATAGGCAGTCTAGAACGTTGTCGCATTCTATGTTGTCCGCACTAAATTTCGGTTTCATCTGTAGATTGATTATGCACTTATCATACTTAACCGTTTAGGATATCGGCGGAAAAAAATATATTAGCAGGCGGATGGATTGAATAGCGATGCCCGACGAGGAAGAGGACCTCAGAGACGAAATAGACTCCCTGAAAAAGCAGCTCAATTCTATGGAATCCATGCTCAAGAACATAATGGATATGCACAAGAATCTTCTGGAGAGGGTGTCTACGAGCTCCGACGTCGAACAGCGCTACGTTAAGATGCTTTCCTTATACCAGCGGTTCGGTAAGATATCACCATCGGTTATCCCGGAGATCAAAGATCCGATATCCGAGGCTATCGTGGAGATACTTCTGGATGCATCAGCTTTGAACATCACTCAGATAACCGAGAGGCTTAGAGAGAAGAAAGGTTCGGCTTCAAGGCATACCGTTAGGGCGAGGTTGAAGGAGATGGAGGAGAAAGGTATCGTGAAGAAGGAAGACTCGGGACAGGGGAAGTCATATTCTTTAACGGGCAAAATAATCGACAAGTGGGCAAAACTGCTCGGTATCAAGATATAGTCTGCACGCACATATAATATACACAAAATATGAAAAAGAGGTGTATAAGATGAAAGATATGGAAGATGTAGAAGAATTGAAAGAAGTGATGGAAACATTGAACGAAACTGTACCGTCCCTGATATCAGGGATCGTGGAAGCCATCTACAGTGCCGAGAACAGCGAAGAGCTTGCAAAGAACACTGCCAAGTTCTACAAGGAATTGGTGGATGCAGGTATGGACAAGGAACAGGCATTCCAGCTTACCAGGGATTTCATGAAAGGTCGCGATGTAGCCAGTTTGGTCAGAGAAATCGTCGGTAGCGGCAACTTCGGCGGAGGACACGGAGATCTCGGTGAAGACATTGGAAAAGAGATCAAGATGAAGATAAAGAAAAAGATGAATGAAAACGACGACGAAGAGGAGTGGGATTAGATGGGCGACGAGGAGGACCACGGAGTACTCCAGGCGGTAAAGATAGGTACTTCAGTCCTCCCTATTGTTCTCAAACTTGGATTTACAGTACTTAAATTGAAGAGACGGCAGAAGAAGAAGATAAAAGTCTTCAGAAAAACATTGATCAAAGAAGGTATGGACAAAGAGATGGCTGAACGGTTGTCACAGGAGATACCTGAATTCAGGATCCGAGAGATGGTCTCCGAATTCGGAGGTGACGATATCCCCGGTATTGGTGGATTGATGAACTGAACTTGATGGAGATATGACATTACCTTTTTAGAAACTATATAAAACATTTTCTTTTTTTTTATTGATCTTTTTATTGATCTCACTCAGATACGGATTTCATTTGATGTTTTAAAAGCGTTTACCATCTAGCCAGATGTATATTTTTAGATCGATTTTGTTCGTAAAAATTTCATTTCGAAATCCATATCGAATCCTGATAATATGATAATTGATATTTAAGCTGAACACGAGTTTTTAATGATAAGATGAGAAGACCTTCAGATAGGGGTTCATCGAAAGTACAAGACTCGGGTGATAGACAGCATGTAACATATAACCATGATGAAACAGGTGAGGAAGGCTATCTAGAAGATGGGATCATATATCAGGTAAAGGATCTATTGTTAGGCACGTTTTGGGTATCCATGGTGATGGTCCTGTGGATGTTTTCCGTGTATGCGATACATATCTTCTTCAACCCTCTTAACATGTCAGGAGGATTATTCTCCGTAAGCGTATTGGGTATCGCCTCGGTATTTACATTTAGGTCGGCGATGACTCTTACACAAAATGGTCCTGTTTAAGATCTTTTTTTATTTTCTCTAAGGATTCAGGGTTTTTCCTACGAGGTACTCCACCAAGTAGTGATAGTGAAAATATTAGTGATTGGGATGGTCTACTCCTACAGACGGAAAAAACAAGCGTAAACTTAAAATCCCATAACAGAATAGCACTCGCTAAGCCGCAGTAACTCAGTTGGGAGAGTGCCACGCTGAAGACGTGGATGTCGCTGGTTCAAGTCCGGCCTGCGGCACTCTCATATTCAAGTTTTGATACCATGCATTTGACAAGAGAGGA
>CAZHUM010000017.1:0-34935 GCA_964535805.1 uncultured Thermoplasmata archaeon | reverse complement strand
CACCCGCTATAGGTCCTAATGGTACGATATATGTTGCTTCCTGCTATCCAAGATATATCCGGATGGAACGACAAAATGGTCATATCCTTTAGATTCTGTAATAAATACAACACCAGCTGTAGCAGATGACGGAACAATATATTTTTGTACAGAAAGGGGATATCTTTTTGCTCTAGATGAAGAAAGTATCATCAAATGGAAATATTTTATTGCTTGGGGACAGCATTCCTCACCAACAATCGATAAAGATGGCACGATTTACGTTGGTTCTGCAGTACCTGATTCTTCGATGTATGCGTTCAATCCCAATGGAACTTTAAAATGGAAATGTTCATTTCCAAGTGCAACTCATCTTATCTCTTCTGTAGCTATAGGTGATGATGGAACACTATATTTTGGATCAACCGATACCATATTTTATACCTTTTACCCAAATGGTACTAAAAAATGGAAAATTAAAACTGAATGGCAAGCTTCACCTACACCAGCTATAGGCGATGATGGGACTATTTATGTAGGTTCAGAAAAATTATATGCACTAAATCCAGATGGTACAATAATATGGGAATTTAATACCCGTGATGTGATCAAATCTTCACCCGCTATTGGAGCTGATGGTACGATTTACGTGGGCTGTAATGATGGTTTTTTTTACGCTATCAATCCTGATGGAATTCTAAGGTGGAAATACAACATGAGTGATGAAATAAAATCATCTCCAGTCATTGGGGCTGAAGGAACTATATATGTCGGATGCGACGATAGGAATTTTTACGCTTTTAATCCGAACGGAACTCTAAAATGGAAGACATACACGAATATGACTGGATACTATTCAGCAGCCATAGATAGCTATGGAACGATTTATCTGAGTCATTCATCTTCTCTCTACGCAATAGGTGGTTCTGAGATAAATACTCCTGAAGCCCCTATTAATTTAGATTTCAAGGTAAAAAAAGATTATATTAACATCACTTGGGATAAACCAATAGATCATGGTGAATCAGACATTACAAATTATAAAATTTATCGTAATAATAGTGATGGTGAAGAAATACTCCTAGATATAACATCAAATATTACGTATTATACAGATAAAAATATCAATCAAGGAGAAACATATTCTTACAGGGTAAGTGCAGTAAACCGTGAAGGAGAAGGCAATCTATCAAATAGGATCCATGTGGCTGTTGAATCAAAAGATGATGTTGAAGATGCACCAGGATTCTATTTCATATCCTTTTTAATAAGTGTGTTATTAGTTTTCTTCAAACGGAAAAAATAATTTTTTTCCGAGCGAGCGGTCCACCACCGAACACCTTTCCTCTATCTAGTAAATGTTAAATATATATACTCTATATAAAATACGATCTAGGAGGAATCTGAATATGAAAACCAAACTAATAGCATCCCTAACAATCTTCTTATTTATTTTCTTATTAGTATCCGGTTGTACCGAAGAAAACAATGATGATAAAGCAGATCCAGAAGATAGATTCAGAGAATACATCCATCTAATTGATGAAGGGGAATTAGACGACGCTCTTGAACTAACGGATTTTAAATTTTCAGATAATGAATCTGCAGAAAACGAGATGAAAGAAGAGTTGATGGAAATAGAAGAAATATCTATCAACAGTTTAGATATTAAATACGAAAACGATCTCAACCAAACACAAAAAGAAACAATAGATCAATTCATCCCAAACATAGAAGATGCATTGGATATAGAAATCGACGATTATGCTATAATCCGAGGTAATTTTACAGTAAAAGAAACTTGGGATTCACAAAACTACTACAACGAAGAATCATACTTTTGTATCTATGTGGATAATAACTGGTATACTTGCTTACACGCTGAATATTCATAACTATTCGTTTTGATGTTCTCCCATATCATAATAAATCGTTTTTTTGCCTGGCTTAATCTTATGATAAATAAGAAAAATAATCCCTATTGAAATAATTGATATTATTAAAATTCCTTCAAAAAAGTAATTAGAAGATGATTTTTTATTTTCCTCTGGATCTAATTCGATGGTAAAGGAATCCAAGCCGTTATATTCTATTTTTTCTTCCTGCCCTTCGATGAGAATTTCGTATTTATAAGTAACATCTTTAGAAAGGTTGGTTAGTGCTATAGAGTGATTCACTTTTTCTTCTTTCTCATGGATTGTAATCTTAGATGAAGGTTCCGATTCTTTATAATATACAAAACTACATCTACAGGGTTCAGCTGTTGTCCAATTGATTAATACAATATTATCAGGTAAGTATATTGCAGTTAAAAAATACACATCTACACTTTTATTCATTTCAATTTTTAATGGATATTTATCATAGATAGCACCACTTTGAAATGGTCGGTCTATAATACCGTCACTACCAGGTTCACTTTGATTTAAACCGGAATATTCATCTGGACCGTCGAAACTAGAATAATAATTTCCACCTACAGGATATTCATAGTACCAAATATTATCTGAGATATTGGAGTAAGCTATTGATGAGTTTATGAACCTATTATTGTATATCGTATTATTCGATGTTTCTCTTATCATTATACCAAGAGGTTCATAATCTTTAATAGTATTATTTTTAATCAACAAATTTCCTGAGCTCCATAAATAAATTCCAGTTTCATCTGTAAGGCTATAAAAATAATCAGCTTGCTTAATAATATTATTCTCTATAATCGTGTTGTCAGATCCACCTAATATCCTTATTCCATAATGATTATTTATTACAGTATTGTTTCTTATAATACAATTAAGACCAGTACAAGAATATATACCTACTTTATTACCAATCGATGTGTTATTTTCAATTAAATTATTGGGTCCCGCTATGAAAATCCCTTCTCCAGAATTTGTTAAATAATTCCTCGAAACAATATTATCAAATGATTCAATAACGTATATATTTGAAAACCCATCGTTTAAGAATTTGTTATCCTTAACTACATTTTTACCTGCATAGTCGATACTAATACCAAATCTAGTACAGTTTTTTATTGTGTTATTATGTACCTGTATACCAGAAGATCCTATTAACGATATACCTATGTTCCCTCCTTCCATCGATTGATCCGAAATCTGCATATTTTCACATTTAGTCAAAATTACCTGGCCAGCATCCGCAGGGACCTTGCCACCATTCTTGAATTTATAGTAATAAACAGATTTACTATTAACTTTATTGCTTGTAGTTATTGTGTGGCTGGTGTAATCTGTATTGATTTCACCAAAATAACCTTTTTTAATAATTTCCCGGTACTCATAAAATGATACATCCATCGATTCTGGAAAAAGAGCGCAATTAATTACGATACCTGGACCATACATTCTATTGTTATCTAGATAGGAATAACCAGATGATGAGATATATATTCCATGGAGGTATTGATTTTTTAATATATTATCATAGATACTAACATTATCTGCCTTTTGAATAAATATTCCAGCCTCATTTAATGCACTACCACTACCATTAATAGTAAAACCACTAACCTCCACTTCATCAGCGGTTATTTTTACTGGAATCCCCCTATAATTTTCAATAACTGTGGATTGATTATCTTCCCCGATCAATCGAATTCTTTTATTTATCCTCACCTCTTCTTGGTAAGTACCGTTATATACGAAAATTGTGTCTCCATCGGATGCATTTGTTACTGCAGATTGAATTGTATAAAAATCAACGGGACCGTATTTTCCAACATATATCGTTTTCGAATCAGATCTTACGTTTTCGTTTATGGATATAATAGATATATAAGATAAGAGTAAAATGATTATTATCAAGATTATCCCATGTGGATTGCTAATCTTCATTTCAACCACTAAAGAGATATGCAATTTGCTCTTTATTAATTTTTCTTAACTTGTTCCCGAGCAGGCGAGAGGGGAGCGCTCGAGCCAGCACAGGGAACATCGGGTGGGGCTAGCAGGCGGTCCCCCACCGTAACCTTTCGCCAAACCGAATATTTCCACTTTCTACAATTCCGAAAACAATAAAACCTAAAACGATGATATCGTATCGATGGAACTCACCGAAGATAATATCCTAAAGATGATCGAAGATAAAAGGGAACGGATCGACGATTTCGGCGTGAAGGAGATCGGTTTGTTCGGTTCTTACCTTAAAAACGAACAAAACGAAGAAAGCGATATAGACATCCTAGTCGAATTCTACGAAGGAAAAAAAACATTCGATAATTACATGGGATTAAAATTTTTCTTGGAAGAACTTTTCGATAAAAAAGTAGACCTTGTTCTGAAGAACGCAGTTAAACCTTTCTTGAAAGAGCAGATAATGGGGAACATAAAGTATGCCACGAGAGTATAGAGACTACATCGACGATATTCTAAACTCCATAGAAAAGATCGAATCCTATACAGAGAATATGACTTTCGAAGATTTCTTGGAAGATGACCTGGTCCAAGACGCTGTAATAAGAAACCTAGAACTGATTGGTGAAGCTGTCAAGAACATACCAGAAAACATCAAAGCAAAAAATCCAAGCGTCGATTGGAAAAGCATCGCAGGACTGAGAGATATATTAATACACGCTTACTTCGGAGTAGATAATGAGATCATCTGGGATGTCGTTGAAAACAAATTATCTACTTTGGATGAAGAAATAAATGTGTTGAAATCCGAATTGGAATAGCTATTTTATCTGTTTTTGCTAAGTAGGGAAAACTCACCACTTCCCCAGTCGGTGCGAAGCTCCAACTACTCGTAAATCACAGATTTACTCCCCCGCAGGAGCAAAGCTCCAACTACACGTTCTTCTTCTCCATCAATCCAACGACGAACACCATCGAAAGGAAAGGTACGTCCTGTTCGTAAGATCGTTCAAAGACGGTTTCTCCAGAGAAGACCTTACCGGTATAGATCTGGAACAGATGGAAGATGTGCCATAATATGATGTTCACCCTAGGCACTTCGGAACTTACTCGTGAGTAAGTAAAGAATCGGGGCAGGTAGTTCCACGAGCAGACCCAAAAAGCCGTCATTGTTCTGATATATCGTAACAATAACCCCTCAATTGTTCTGTTACATCGTAACATTTATCTACCACCACCCACATTTAATAACATGATCGAGGCACTTTCGGAGTGGAACCCATGGTGGTCCAGTGGCAAGATCGACCAGGAACTTTTAGGTAAGGTGAGAGATCTCACAAAAAGAGCCGATGAACTGCTATCTTTCAAAGAGATCAAAACGGTAGTAGGTATGAGACGTAGCGGAAAATCCACTTTACTATACCAGTTCATAGAACACCTTTTAAAAGAAGACAAAGACCCAAAACGCATACTTTTCGTTAATTTCGAAGATCCTACTCTATCAAAATCCACACTTGAAGAAATATTCAACACTTATCAAGAACACATCAACCCGGATGAGAAACCTTTCATATTTCTAGACGAAGTGCATAGATGTGAAGAATGGGTCCTTTTCCTAAGAAAATTATATGATCTTAAAAAAGCAGAACAGATATTCATCACGGATTCATCCTCGAAGATAATAAAGAAGGATTATGCCAGTGTACTGACAGGTCGAAATCTAACTATCCTAGTTCACCCTCTTTCTTTCAAAGAATATCTCGATTGGAGAGATATTCTCCACACACCGCCTTATTCAAGGGAAGATAAGAACCGGATCAAAAATTCACTGAAGACATACCTGCGATGGGGAGGATTACCGGAGGTCGTTCTAAAAGGAGCCGATATGCAGAAGAAAACTCTGTTGAACAACTATCTCAGTGATATAGTACACAAAGACATCGTAGAAAGATACAACACCAATTACAAAAAGATCAAGACTCTAGTGGATTATCTTGTATCTAATACGGGATTTCTTTTCAGCCCCAGGAAATATTCAAGGACCTACGGCTTATCCCTTGATTCTGTAAATAACTACATCGGACATCTAGAAGACGTGTTTCTTTTCGATCTTATATCAAAATTCGATTATTCTTTAAGAAAACAGCAGATAAGCTCTAAGAAAACGTATATGATGGATGTAGGTTACTTCGGAACCACTGGATTTCATGTTAGTGAGAACAAAGGCCAGGTGTATGAAAATGCAGTTTTCTTACATCTCTTCGAAAGGGATCGAGAGATCTATTATTGGAAAAACGACGGCGAGTGTGATTTCATCATAAAAGAAGGTATAGAAGTCAAAAGGGCCATCCAAGTTTGCTCTGATCTCTCATCAAGAACTGAGGAAAGAGAGATAGATGGTCTCTTAGATGCGTTGGAAGAATTCGAACTCGAAAAAGGTACTATAGTCACATCTGAAAAAGATGGGGAAGAAACCATCAAGGGCAAGAAGATCAGATATATACCGTTGTGGAGATTCTTGTTAGAAGATTAGGTCTATCCCTTCTCGCTAGATAGTTCAAAAACGACTTCTCCAGAGAAGACCTTACCGGTAGAGACCTAGTTATCATTATTGTAAACCTATCACGTATAGTCCAATAACATTAATTACCCCCAAATATATTTATATTAAATTTCCCTTATTCTGCCAATTAAAAGTATGGGCCTGATAATATATGAAAAGTAAAGTGGTTGTATTGACTATAATTTTCTCACTATTGCTCAGCGGTATGATAGTTGCGATAAGAGACGGAGCAATCGAAGAAGAAGCCAGCGAAGAAGATTTTATCGAAGAGAAGGCAAATATCGCGGGAACTGACGCGTTCGTTTCTACATGGAATACCGAGAATTTTGGCACTAGTTCTGATAAACAAATCAGGTTGCCACTTCAATCAGACGGAACCTATGAATTCCATGTAGATTGGGGTGACGGGACAACCGATGCCATAACTGAGTGGAATCAATCGGAAGTTAGCCATACATACGACGAGCCGGGTAAATATACTCTCACCATCACGGGAACCATCGAAGGCTGGCGGTTCGACGACGGCGGTGATGCGGAGAAGATCACCGATATATCCAACTGGGGTCCTCTGAACTTCGGTAATTATGGGGGTTATTTCCAAGGATGTTCCAATTTGACACTCACCGCAACAGACGCACCAGATCTGACTGGGACGACTAACCTTGGGAACACTTTCCAATCTTGCGATAACCTCGGAAGTACCGGTGATATGAGCGAGTGGGACGTATCCAACGTGACGGATATGCATTTTATGTTCATTGGAAGCTCCTCTTTCGACCAGGACATAGGCAGTTGGGACGTATCCAACGTGACGGATATGTATGGCATGTTTGCTCATGCATCTTCGTTCGACCAGGATATAGGCAGTTGGGACGTTTCTGAGGTGACTAGCATGGAGGACATGTTCAAAAAGGCTTCATCTTTCAACCAGTCCATAGGGGGCTGGAACGTTTCTAACGTGGAGGATATGAGTGACATGTTCCATGATTCCACATCGTTCGACCAGGATATAGGAGGATGGGATGTCTCTAACGTGACTAACATGAAAAGTATGTTTCATCGCGCCTTCTCGTTCGACCAGGACATAGGCAGTTGGGACGTATCTAAAGTGATCGACATGACCTATATGTTCCTTTACGCATTCTCGTTCGACCAGGACATAGGAAGCTGGAACGTTTCTAACGTAAAGGATATGAGTAAAATGTTTTACGGTGTCTCATTATCTTGGCAGAATTACGATTCCCTGCTTATCGATTGGTCGGAACTGAACCTTGAAAAAAACGTCACCTTCCACGCAGGTGATTCACAATACAGTAGTGCCGCCGCAAATTCAAGACAGTACATCATCGACGAGTATAAATGGGAAATCACAGATGGAGGACCAAAACTTGAAGAAGAGGGTGGGGAAAACGGTGACGCAGATTTACCAGGATTCACGACGATGTTCCTGCTAATCAGTGCAGTTACAGCAGTGGCGGTTTACCAAAAGAAAAACAGCGAGGATAAAGTTGGGCGAGCGAAGTGAGTGCAACGCTAGGTTGGCAGTGCCTCCTCATTAAAAACCGAGGGAACGCAGAGGAAACTTTGTTTCCACGAGACGACACACCCCACAGAACACCAAGGAAAAAACATCCTGCAGAATCTATTTGAACATTCTAGTCAAAGATGTTGATCTTTCAAAAGGATGGTCGTTCATAGTTCTTCAGCTATGATATTCTCCTGTATCGATAATAGGAGAAAGGTTTTTTGACAAGACTCTATCTCCTGGATCTCATCGAGGAACAGATAAGTCTTTCGAATGAAATCGTGTGATTAGCTCAAATTAGACGATTCTATTCTTGTAATTATATCAGTTCACCCTATCAGAATAGGATGAATAGGATCGATCTTTCTATTTTGTTGCCCTTCTTGACCTTTCGTGAAGTTATCCGTTTTGAGTTATAATGATCTATCGAGTGAAACAAGAATTCATTTCTATGTCTTTCCGATATGGTCGATCTCTATCAACCATCTCCAGACTGGTTTAAAAATGATCTCTTTCTCCTCTTTTTCCATGGTCTCTTCATGGTCCCATGTTAGAACTGTAAGGTCATCACATCTTAGTGCGTCGCTTCCTTTTATCAACCCGTTGACCTCTCTCTCCTTGGTTTTTTTGTTATCCACATTATAGCTGACTTGTATCAATTGTTCGACCTCTTCGTTTTCCTTCACTATAAAATCCACTTCGTTTTTGTTCCCATCTCTCCAATAATAGATCTCCCATTCATCATTCCAATATCGTTTACGTCTCCTCAGTTCTACAGCCACTAGATTCTCCAACAGTCTACCTTTATCTTCAGAGAAGGCGAATGCGACGGAATCCACGATACCAGGATCGATGCAGTATGCCTTTTTAGGGGCGATCATCTGTTTTTTTAGGCTGTATGAGAACCGTTCTAGAACGAAAACTATCTGTACCGATTCTAAGTAGTTAACATAGTCTTTGACGGTGTGGACGTTGTTAACGTCTATCATATCCTTCAACTTAGAATATGAAAATTCGTTACTGTAATTCGAGATCAAAAATTTAGCCAGTTCCCGGAAACTTTTCTTATTTCTTATCGAGTATCTAGTCAGAGCATCTTTTACTATTATATCTTCATATATCTTTCTCAGGTAGTGTTTTCCGAATTTGTAGCTCTCTGGGAAGCCTCCTTTCTTCATGTAATCTTCGAGGTTCCTTTTGATCATAGACACATTTTTCGTACTGTATTCTTTCTTCGTTGGTACTTCGACTCCTTCATACCTTAGATATTCCCTGAATGAGAACGGATAAAGATGAAAATCAACGTATCTTCCTGTGAGATGCGTCGACAGTTCCGACGAAAGAAGGTTAGCGTTGCTTCCAGTTATGACTAACTTCTTCGTTCTCCTGAGCCTGTTAACGAACAATTCCCATCCATCGATGTTCTGGATCTCGTCGAATATAAAAAATTCGATATCTCCGTCCAAGTCGTAGAACGCTTCTAGAACTGAGTTCAGCTGACCCTTATCCAGATCGATCAGCCTTTCATCATCGAAGTTTAGATATCCGTATTTTTTTCCATCTAATATCATATGTGAAGCGATCGATTTTCCACATCGTCTTACACCTATGATCGCCAGGATGTTGGGGTGTTCAAGATGATGTGTGAGGTCTGGATTCTCTCTTTCGATTATCTTCTCTTCCTCCATTATCTCCTCTATTTCTTCCCTCTGATCGATGATTATCCTCTTCACTTCTTCCAATTTCATCGATTGTATATTGTCATGGTTTTTAATAAAGTTTGTCACTATGTTGTCATACTTATGCCGAAAGTTTGTTAATATAATGGCAAGGTTTCCGTTGGATTTTGTTATTGAAATACAGAATAGGTATCTTACTTCTCTGGGTCTTCCTTTACCTAAAGTTCCAAACTAGGAACAAACATGCTTGCGAGTTTGTAGATCCAGTTATGCACAAGTCGACCATGCCCCCACACTAAACTTATTCACCTATCAACTAACTAGCACCCCTCCAAACACTGTAGCCGATACACGATAAAACCCTGATATCTATATAACCATCATACAACCTCTCCAACAGAAGACACTTATGGATCAAAAACCGTTGAAGGTACGAAAGTCGAGCTCATACCACTCTATTTTTTTTGTCTTTGTGTTTGATACCGCGGGAACATAGTGAGTTCAACTATAGGTTCAATCACACACAAAAAACCATTAGAACTTCTCAAAATGCTCGATATCATAAACGCGTTCCCTCAACTCGTCCGGGATGACCTTTTCCCCAGTATACATCTCGTACTTGATGATAGCTTCTAGAGTTATCATGAGGTGCCCTTTCATGAAAAATAAAATCGAAGGTATTGAGACACCTGTGAAAACTATAAGGACCAATAATGCCTCGCTCTCGAATAAAAACGTAGATATCATCCCTGCACCACCCGCTGACGAAACTATCGCTACTCCCCACAACCTCGCTGTATTGGGGTCCATCATATGAGAAGATTCTACGATCTCTTCAAGCTCTTGGTAGGAGAACTCTGGCTTTTCACGAAAAGGCATGTTAAAAACACGTCTGTATTCGAAGTCCGGGGGGAGTATCAATTTACCTTCCTCTAGTTCTATCTTGATCAATCTTTTCAAAAGCCATATGTCTTTATGCCTGATATATGTGAATGGAAAAGCCATTACGACCATACCCATACCTATACCTAGGATGATGTATAACAATAGATCGGATAGAGCTCCCTCTAGAGCGACAGTCGAAAAAGCGATAGCAAAACCTGTTATCAAAAGATAGAAACACTTGAAGTCGTTGACTTTCTTTTCGAACTTTTTCCAGTCGTCCTCGGTGTAGAACTGAACTTTCTCTAATGCCTCCTTCTCACTCGCCAAATTATCATTTCCCAAATTTGGATAGGATTATTTAAATCGATTCCCTGGAAGTAATACGCATTTTACCAAAAAAAACAGGCCTTAACCTAACCCACAACACTTTAATCTCAACAACACGATAAACTATCGACTTGATGAGGTATTATTACTGCCCGGAGTGTGACAAAGCCGTCTTAGCATCCAAGGCAATGAAGAAAGACCAGATCGTCAGGAAAGGTAGAACTGCTTATTGCGATGGCGGATTAGGTTCGACCGACCACGAACTGACAAAACTGATGATCGTGGACGGTCCTCCTATACACGATACAAACCTAAGTAAAAGATTTTCATCACTTTCACTACTAGGTTCTGCTTTTACTGCTTTTATCGCCTGGTACCTAGCAACTCTAAAACACCTACCAGAACCGTTGGGAATTGCGATGATGTCAGCGATATCCTTCTTCGTGATCTCCGTTTTGATAAATTCGGCCTACTTCGATAAGAAGAACACGGAGGAAGAGATAAGACAGAAAGCGCTAGCCAGGGATGAGAAGGAGAAGATAAAGAAAGCTTACACGCTGGAATGGCAGGACAATTTATACGGGAACGGGATACCGTTATTCATAGTCCTGGGACTGCTTCTCTTCTTCTTCGTAATACTACCTTTCATCGTCCTTCAAAACAGGGATTTTACACACAAAGAAACCGTAGTCCTTACGTTCTTCATGATCTTCGGTATCGGTTTCTTCTTCACCATGATTTACATATTTCTGAACAGCTGCTGGGTGAGTAAACTAGTACCGATGTCAAAAAAAGAGACAAAAAATCTCATAGAAGAGACTCTGAATAAGAACGATGTCGACTACGAGATCAAGCCACAAGATTATTACCAGATGAAAGACCACAATTTTTTAAAGTGGGAACAAACCGAAAACATCGATAAGTACGTCTCCGACGAGCTCGACTTGGAGATAATCACTTCCAAGGATTATAGAGGGCGCTATGTCTCATTGAAGTACAACCGCATCAAAAATTTTTTACATACAAGGACACGAGGTCACGACATCATCGGCTCCATCAAAGATACCATAGATACCTTCGTGGAATTTTATTGAAAAGACCTCGACTATTATTGAACAAGTATCATGCTAAACTCCGTTTAAACAAGGTCTGCACACCCCTAACCGAAAAAAACAAAACACCACAACACCATACACACAACCATGAAGTTAACATCTCCGCCGGGTGAATGGGATAGCATACTTCACGGAACCATAACAATGGCACTCATACTATTTCCAGTTACTTTACTGATGGGTGTACCTATCATCATCTTCAGTTCACAGTTCATGTACCTAGGCATCGTACTCATCATCATAGGAGCGATCTTCTTAACATACGCGATCTATTCAAAGATGCTGGGGACAGATGTGTGGGATCAGCAGTTACCAGTTTTCCAAGAACAGGATAAAAGAGAAGATCATTTCTTATCATTAAAAAAGAAATTCGAAAACAGACTTTCAGACGAAAAGATCTACTTTCGACAGATCGACGATCCCTTTCCCAGAGGGTCCGCAACGGTAATACAACACGAACAGACGGGAGAAGACCTCATAGACGCCTACGAGATAGAAACGAAGAACTCGAACAAACTTTTATTCAGGATGGTTATCTTCTTCAAACACGGAAAAGCGAACAACAGGTATTCGTTCAACGTCCGTATGAAGAACATCGATAAAAACAACTTAAAAGACGCTTGGAAGGTTGCCATGGAATTCGAAAAAGCTAAAAGATTTGTCGAAGCGGGTTGATACTTCTTATTAACCCTCCAAAAGTGGTCCTTCTTCATCCCTCCGCTTGATCAGTTCCTCAACATCTTTTTTCCACTCAAAATAACCTTTGTCAGGCCATTCCACCAGTTCCTGACGAGGCCATCCTTTCATACCCCTAAGGATATTACAGAATTCCATCAGATCGAATTCCTCAGTCCCAAGGGTGATCTTGATCCTCGGTTTCCCATTCTTATCCACGAAACCCACATACAGTTTTATATTACCTCCATAGAAACCGGTGACCTTCGCGAATTTTATATCCGAGAGAGGGACGTGCCATCGCCCCAAGTGGACCATCATGTTACCTTTATCGATCTTGAGATCAATGGCATATCTGAACAGATCTATGAAAACTATCAAAAAGAAACCCATGATAATCGCAATCAGTATCATATACGGAAGTCCTCGATAGTTCGAAGTGATCCAAAAATACGTCAGGAAAAAACCGCTTGCGATCATGTAAGAAGCAAGCATCCCATATATCAATTTAACTTTATAGTCCAAATATCTGCCGTTAGTGAAATATTTATTACGATCTTCGGGTGTTGTTCTCATCTGATTTCCAAGAAAATAATAGTACAGTGAATAATAATTTTTTAGGTTAGATCTTTCTTCAAATCTGGGTTAGCCTTCATGTCTTCTAATGAATAGGATGTCTAAAGTTCCCGAGCAGGCGAGAGGGGAGCGCTCGAGCCAGCACAGTCTGAGGAAAACTATTGTTTTCCGAAGGCATAGTGGAGCGAGCGGCGCGAGTTCCACGAAGGGAAGCCTGGGCGGGGTTCGTCGGTAGACCCCCTCCGTAAACCAAGAACACTTCCATCCCTCTCACACCCCTCCCGGCAGACCACCTAACGTCCTATTTATGGGGCAGTTGTCCTATTTATGGGACAAGTTTTATATACACACCGCCTAATTTATCGATTATGAGTTCGGATATCGTCAATGACAAGTCCCTGACAATCATAAAATATCTATTTCGTAATTTTGACTCCTCGCCTCACTTGAGGGGCATCGCCAGGAATTCGGGCGTGAGTAAAAGTACCACCGGCAGGATCCTTTCCAAATTGTACGAGAAAGATGTAGTAACTAAACACGAACAGGGGAACCAAACTTTTTTCGAATTAAATCTAGACAATTTGATTGTGATCAATCACTGCGCTCTAGCACTGGCATTGGAATTTGACGGTATCAAACAAACCCATCCCTCACTATACAAACAATTGAAATCTTTCGTAGAATCATGTCAAAAGATCAGCGTCATCCGCTCCATAGTGCTCTTTGGAAGTGCAGCAAGAGGAGAGCACGGAAAAAAAAGTGACCTAGACCTGCTTGTATTAGCGGATGATCTAAAACCCACAAAGAAAATCGAGCAGATCAGTTCAGCCATAAACGCGTCTTATTCCCATGATTTATCGCCTACGACTATCACACCAACTTCCTTCCTAACTGAGCTCAGTAACGAAAATTTGTTATATCAAACCATACTCAAGGAGGGTATACCGATATATGGTTCTGAAAACTACCTTAGAATTGCGTTCAAATATATGAGAGAGGTAATATGAGCCTGGAAGAAGGGAGATGGTTTCTGGAGAATGTGATAAACCTCATCGATCAAATAAGAAAAGTACCTAAAAACGAAAGGGTAGAAAAATATAATGTTTAGAATCGTTCATTTCCCGAGCAGGCGAGAGGGGAGCGCTCGAGCCAGCACAGGGAACATCGGGCGGGGCATCCGCAGGAAGCGTAGCTTCTGAGGATTGAGAGGAGCGAGTGAAACGAGTTCCACACAACGCAGGCGGTCCCCCACCGTAAACCAAGACCATATTCACCGATTAACTATGAAGTTAATAACCCCTAGCATGTAAACATTTAGTAAAACTTTATATATAACACTTTACTTTTATTTAACATATGCTCACAAAACCCGAACTAAAAATATTCCTCAAGACCGAGATGACCATCTCAGAGATCGCAAACCAACTCGACCTTTCGGTTCCGACAATATCGAAGTATGTAAACCTCTCGATAAGAAGACAGAATGGAATCTTACAAAAGAACAAAATTAAAAGAAAGGTCTTCGTAAAGAGGGCTAACACCGTCCACGCCAATCTACTTACGAGCATAATCACCGAATTCCCTAGATGGGATATACCAGAGCTCTTCTCTCACTCCAATCTGAAAGTGGCATCGATAATGAATACTCCCATGAGGATCAAGGACATAGCGTTCTTAACCAATCTTTCAAGACAGCAGGTAAAAAACTGTTTGAACACTCTATCAAAAGTCGCTATCGTTATCAAAAAACAAAACCGTTACCAATCAAACCCTTCTCAAAAACTCGTAAAAGACTTCATTAACTCCTACTACACACACCTGCATGAAAGCCGGTTAAAAAACACATCCAAGAACAATGTGATCATCTGGCAGAGGGGATACGAGTACTTATTCAAAACCAAGGAAAATTCAAACGAACAGAAAACCGCCACCTCGGTATTTCACAGATACGACCTACCGCTGATAACCAACGAACAATATTACTTCCATACGGATAGAGACCTCGATATCAAAGATCACATGATCCACACGATCCTCATCGATCCAAACAGCACGACGTACAATATCTACGCTGCACTTCTTTACCAAAAAACAAAACCGGACAAGATCGAACAAAGAGCAATCTTGTACGACCTCGAAGAACATATCACATCCATAATCAATTTCTTGAAAACAAAAACTACAAACAAAAATTGCCTCCCACCGTGGGATGAATACGAATCCACCGCCAGGGATTACGGAGTGATAGGATGAAAAAGATGTTCGATAGAGATTACATAGACAGTGAATTTGAAAAGATAGCAAAAGCCCTGAAAGACAATATCCATCTATATTTACTGGGCGGAGGAGCGATGAGCTACTACGATCTAAAAACTGCTACGAAGGATGCAGATGTTGTTTTACGGTATAAAGGGGAACTCAGGTCTTTCCTAAACTCGCTAGAAAAGTGTGGATACAAAAACGTAGAACAGAACATTCATGCATCTCAAAGGACCGTTTACGAGAATGAAGACGGGTTCACTATAGATCTGTTCATACGCAGGATAAGCAACGGAATGATACTCACAGATGATATGTGTTCAAGGGCAGAAGACATATTTAATCTAAAGAATCTGACAGTCTCAGCACTATCTCCGGAAGATATCTTCATATTGAAAAGTATAACATCTAGGAAAAGAGACAAAGACGATATGTACGTTTTGTTCACACACGGGCTGGATTTTGATATAATCAAACAAGAGATCGAATATCAGTCTAAAAAACTAGATGATAAGGCATGGCTTGCATTTTTCCTCACAGGCTTAAATGAATTAAAAGAACGATATGGTATGGAAATACCGTACTATGATGTTTTTTACGACATGGCTTGTGACGAGGTCTTGGAATACAGGACATTGAGTCTTTTAGATAATAAAGAGTTCACTATCGAAGAACTTTTGGAAAGTATAGATGATGATGAAGAAAACATCCGACGATCCATTGAAGCATTATTTTCCAAAGGAAAAATCGAGAAGAAAGGGGAAAAATTGACGAAAGTTAAATAATTGAACACTCCCCAGCGGGAATCAATAGATTTCTGAGATTAATCTGATTTACTCCCATTTAGACCAGGGTTGAGAGGAGTAGGCGAATTTTAAATCTGCTGTTAATATGAACATAGTTCTCACTTTCATTCAGTCATAGACCTCATGAACGCAGCGAGCTCCACGCCAGCGAATGAAGGCGGGATCGTCGCAACGGACAAAGCCCCATCCAAATTAGTCTATAATAAATTAGTCTAATCTAAAATAGATAAATATATAAACCACTTCAACGATAAACAACACATGGAATTCATCAACAGGGGATCCGAGTTGGATTTTTTAGAAAAGCAGTACAAAAAACCAACCGCTTCTTTGATCCCGATCTACGGAAGAAGAAGAGTCGGGAAAAGCAGGCTGATAACCGAGTTCGTAAAAGACAAAGAACACGTTTATCACTTGGCTGCACAGGAATCCAAGCAGGAACAGGTAAAGAATTTTAAAAATACGATAGCAAAAAAACTAGAAGACGAATACCTCCAGCGAGCAAAAATATCCGATTGGAAGGATCTCTTCGCGTATCTCAAAAACAATCCACCTAAAGAAAAGCTGATCATAGCTATAGACGAGGTCACGTTCATCATCAAGAGGAACAAAGCCTTCCCATCCTACCTGCAAAAATTTTGGGATACATACCTGAAAGAGACGGATACCACACTTATTTTGTGCGGTTCACTGGTAGGCATGATGAAGGAAAGTATTCTAAACTACTCGTCGCCCCTGTACGGGAGACGATCCGGTCAGATACATCTCAAACAATTAAAACCGATGCATCTGAACGAACGGATAAATAACTTGGAAAAAACGATCCGGTTTTATTCAATATTCGGAGGTATCCCAAAATATTACGAAGTGATCGATCTCGATAAAACCTTTCAAGAGGTCGTCGATTACACATTACAACCCGAGAACCTTTTTTTCGAGGAAGGGACTTTCCTACTTGGACAAGAATTCAAAGAATTGGGAAATTACAACTCTATCTTAAAAAGCATAAGTAGAGGTAACACTGAGCTTTCAAATATAGCAAACGATATCGGTATGAAATCTCGACCACTGAGTAACTACTTGGATAAATTGTTCACGTTGGGATTCGTGAAGAGAGAGAAACCAGTGACCAATACGCAGAAGAGGTATAGAGGATATCGTTATTATCTGAACGATAATTTCATGGATTATTGGTTCAAATTCATCTTCCCCAATCGAAACTACATAGAAGAAAGAACCTTTGAATACAAAGATATTGAGGAAAAATTAGAACTCTTCATAAGTAAAAAATTCGAAGATATCTGCAGAGATACTTTGTATAAAAAGTACAACAAAGTCGGTAGATGGTGGTACAAAAACAGTGAGATCGATATCGTCGCTCTTAACGAAAACACAGATGAGATCATGTTCGGCGAATGTAAGTGGTCCGATAACGTCAACGCAAAAGCATTATACCGCGATCTAAAAACCAAAAAAGGCGAAGTAAGATGGAACAACGAAGATAGAAAAGAAAAATATGCCCTGTTCGCTAGATCTTTCAAAACCGATATAACTGAAGACGAAATAGCCTGCTTCGACTTGAAGAAGATGGAAAGTGCTATGAAATGAATATACTTCGATCATCAGGTTATTCACTTCCCTAGTCAGAGCAGAGCTCCACACAACGTTGGCAGACCACCACCAAAACTATTTATACTTACGAGTATATTACTTACGAGTATGTTAACTGACTTCGTAGATAGAGAGAAACACTTGGACTTCTTGAACAAAAGATATGATTCAAAAGGATTCGATCTCGTGCTCATATACGGAAGAAGACGCATTGGAAAAACAGAACTTATCAAGGAATTCATTAAAGACAAGCCGCATATCTACTGTCTTTCCTCATTAGAAGACAAGGAAAAACAGCTGGAAAACATTACGAACATCATCCACGAACAATTCGGTGGTTTCAAACCAGAAATAAAAAGTTGGTCGACCCTTTTCGAATACTACGAAAGTAATGCACAAGACGGTTTAATCCTGGTCATAGACGAATTTCCATATCTCATGGAAGAAAACAAAGCCATGCCTTCTTTATTCCAGAAGTTCGTGGACGAGTATTTAAACGAAAGGAATCTTATGTTGATACTCTGCGGTTCTTCCATATCCATGATGGAAGACTTGATGTCTTACAAGAATCCACTTTATGGAAGAAGATCGGGTCAGATCGATCTAAAACCTTTCAATTTCCAAAACGCGAGAAAGATGCTGCCGAAAACAGATTTCGAAGACCAGATAAGATATTACTCAGTATTCGGTGGAGTTCCCTTTTATCTAAAAAATATCACAAAAGCGACTCTCAAAGAAAATATCATTGAGAAGATATGCAGGGATGTGGAGATCCTTTACGAAGAACCCACCATTCTACTAAAGCAGGAATTTCGAAAACCCAATAGATATTTTTCGATAATGGAATCGATAGCATCGGGAAAAACGACTCCCAAGATAATATCCGATGATACTAAGATACCCCAGCAGAGCGTACCGAAGTATCTCGGTGAATTGGAAAAGATCAGGTTGATAGACCACGAAAAACCAGTTACTGAGAGAAATAAGAGGTCCAGGAAGGGTATCTACAAGATATCGGATAACTACTTTGATTTCTGGTTCCAATTTATGGCACCTCATCTATCAGATGTTGAAAGGGGTCCTGAAGCATTCGTGGATGATCACATAATGCCGAATTTGGATGCATATGTGGGAAAGAAATTCGAAGACGTTTGTATTGAATACATGTGGTCAAACGAAGATTTCAACTTCTCAAAGATAGGGAGATGGTGGTGGAAAGAAGAGGAGATAGATATCGTGGCTCTCAATGAAAAAGAGAGACAGATCTACCTTGGAGAATGCAAATGGTCCGAAAAAGTAAACACCAAGACACTTTACCACGATCTAATCGAGAAAGGTGAAAAAGTACGATGGAGGAACGAGGATCGGAAGGTGAAGTACGTCCTTTTCGCAAAGTCGTTCAAGGAAAACTTCTCTAAAGAAGATCTGACCTGCATAGATCTGAATCAGATGGGGAAATCGATGAAATAAGGTGTAAGTTCCCAAGCAGGCGGTCCCCCACCGTAAATCAAGAACACTTCCATCCCTCTCACAGCACACCAACAAACTTAAATAGTATAATTTAAATTAACTTAATCATGATTAAACAATTTCTAGACAGGGAGGAAGAACTATCATCCTTGAACTCCCGATACAGATCAAACCGAGCGGAATTCTCCATAATCTACGGCAGAAGGAGGATCGGTAAAAGCCGGTTGATAGACGAGTTCATCCAAAACAAGAAGGGTGCTAGACTTCTCGCTAGGGAGGAATCAGAACACATGACACGGGAAAGATTCTCTAAAAACCTTGCAGCACTCTTCGAGGACGACACTCTATCCCAGACCACCCTCCCTGATTGGGACAGTTTCTTCCAATATATCGCTAAAAAAACCAAGAACAAGAGATACATAATCGCGATAGATGAATTCCCATATATCGTAGAACAAAACAGTACCTTTCCATCCATACTGCAAGACTACTGGGACCGTTCGTTGAGTGAAACCAGGATCTTCCTTATAATCTGTGGGTCATCGGTGAGTACCATGGAAGATGTCATGGGACATGAAAGTCCGTTGTACGGTAGGAGAACTTCCCAACTGCTGATCAAACCCATCTCTTTTGCGGACCTGTACAAAGAAATCGACATCGACCTGGAAAAAGCTATCAGATTCTATTCCGTTTTCGGGGGGACGCCTCCTTACTTTATCGAAGCGGATCTGAACGAAACTCTCGAACATAATCTAGTCCATAAAATCTTCAGATTCGACTCTTTCTTACTCCAGGATACGGAATTCGTCCTTCGAAGTGAGCTGAATAAACCGCATCTTTACCTTGCTATCCTTACTGCAATAGCTTCAGGAAAAACCAAAGTCAACGATATCGTGAACCACACAGGAATACAGCGAAGCAAGGTCGGGAGATACCTTTCCATCCTAAGAGATCTAAAACTTGTTGAGAGAGAGGTTCCTGTAACTGAAGATAGTTCAAGATCGAGGAAAGGCATATACAAATTGAACGATAATTTTTTCAAATTCTGGTTCGAATTCATAAAACCAAACGAGATGTTGTTAGAGAGGGATAGAACTGAAGAACTTTCAAAAAAGGTGATGAAGGAACTTCCCAAGTACGTAGGGCCGCTTTTCGAAGATATCTGTAGAGACTTCGTGTGGGAAAACCATGACTACCAAAAAGTCGGTAGATGGTGGTATAAAAGTAGTGAGATCGACATAGTGGCTCTTAACGACGATGAAAACAAGATACTCTTCGGCGAATGTAAATGGTCGGAAAACGTCAACCCCGAAGCGATCTACCACGATCTGAAAGAGAAGAAAGACGAAGTAAGATGGGGTGATAAAAACAGGGAGGAAGAGTTCTTGATCTTCGGTAAATCCTTCAAAAAAGAGTTTTCAAGAGAAGATCTTACCTGCTTCGACTTGAAGAAGATGGAAAGTGCTATGAGATGAAGCTCACTCACTAGATGATCACTATAAGCATATTTATAATTATACTGAAAATCGCTTCCACACAGCGTCGGCAGACCACTACCAAAAAACAATACCGGATAAGATCGAGCAAAGAGCAATCTTGTACGACCTCGAAGAACATATCACATCCATAATAAATTTCTTGAAAACAAAAACTACAAACAAAAATTACCTCCCACCGTGGGATGAATACGAATTTATCGCCAGGGATTACGGAGTGATAGGATGAAAAAGATGTTCGATAGAGACTATTTCGTAAACCTGAGAGCTCTGCTCGAAAGAACAATGGAAATTGGATTTTCATTCAATGACAAAAACAAGTTTTGTCAACTATCTGGAGAGCTGATAGGCATTCCCAGTAAAACCCTCTCTCTCCTCAACCATCACTCCACCACCTCCACGCAGCCGGATCCAATCGCATTCTTCTCCCCGAACCCAGCTTCGTTCTCTCCTCTCACCCCAAACACCCCTCCAGCCACTCTAATTCCTCCTCTCCCCAGTACTCACCGTACCTCAGCCAGTATTCGTAGGCTTGGTCCCAGCCGCCCACGGTGATGTATCCAGGTCTGTCCGTTTCGGGCATCTCGTGTTCGTCTTTCAGGAGTTCTTTCGCCACTTTGGGAAGTGATTCGATGGCTTTCTTCATCTCATCGATAGCCTTCTCTTTTTTTCCTTTCTTGAACAGTGCCAGTGGGTATCCGTAGGCGGTTCCAGCCAACATGTCGCCCGGGTATCTCTCGCAGAGTTCGATGCACTTGTCCAGCTCCTTTTGATAAAGATAGAGTTCCACCAAGATCTCCCTGATCCCTTGGTTGTCGGTGGGATTGTAAAAGATGATCTCCTCATAGATAGTCAAAGCCCTCTCTACATCTTCCTCGTCATGGAGGATAAAGGTAGCTAACCCGTGCAGTGCTCTTAGGAAAGGTCTGTTCTCTAAAAAAATCCATTCCAACCGGTGTCCGCTTTTGAACTCCTCTGAAAGAGCCTCCTTTCCCGACTCGACCGCTTTTTCCCAAAGTTCTCTAGCTTTTTCTTTCCTCCCCTTATGGTCCATAAGTATCGCCAAGTGATGTAGGGCGTCGATGTGAGTGGGTGCGGCTTCAACAACTTCTCCAAGCATCTTCTCCGCTTTATCTAGCTTACCACCATCCATGAACGAACACGCTGTTTCGAACTCTTCGTAGATGTCATCGACTTCCTTAGGCTCCACAAGCATCCACTCTTCCTCGCCCACGCGATCCGCACGCCACTTCCTCTTGTTCCTCCTCACTCCATCAACTCCTCTATCTCCTTTTTCATCTCTTCTAACTGGTCTTCAACTCCCATCTCGTGACAGACTTTCTCAAGGTATTCGTGGTCCAACTTATCATCCTGCCTAACGTATATGCTTTCAGCGTCCTCGATGTCCTGTTCGCTGCCGTATAACAATTTATGGGAGATGGTGTTTTCTGGGGATGCGACGTACATCTTGATACCGTCATACTCCACCTTTTTTCTGTTCCTCAAGGTCCTTCTTGCCCCGGGATCGTAAACACCCTTGATATAGAGTCTAAAAAGTGATCCTTTCTCCTCTGCCGAGAAGTGGGTTCTATTACGGAATGCTTCTTTCATATCACTCGGGTCGCATAAGAAACCTTCCTTCCGAAGGTACGATGAAAAATCATCTATATCTTCTTCATCCATCTGTACTATCAGATCCAGATCGACGGTTGTCCTGGGATTTCCATAGACTATGACCGCTATCCCGACGAATACATAATCGATATCCGTCCCGTTAAGATATTCGGTAGTTGTTTTTAAGACATCTTTAATCTTCTTCAATCTTCGCCCTCCTGTTGAGCTCGACAGCAAAATCAATAAGGTCGAATCCCATCTTCAGTGTTTCCTGCTCACTGAATTCCCTCGCCCTCAGTGCTTCACGGATGTTGTCTTTCCTTCTATTTTTGATCCTATCTTCTGTCAATCCATCACGTCCTTCCTTATCTTTTTAATCGTATTAAAGTCCTTCGAGTCGTTCACTTTTACCAGCATTCGGATAGCTAACTATCCTCATAAGTTATCCATAATCTGTTCGCACAAAACACACAATTCTTATATTCTAATAATTATTCACCCACATACCGATATGCTTTAAAACAAAGTCGTAAATGACTTTAGAAAGGTGCCTCCAATGGCAAGCACGATCAAAGGGTCCGAGGATTTCGCTCTCCAAACTCCAGAGCTCAAGGGAAGAGATAGAGAGCTGGATATATTAAAACAATATCTAGGGGAGGTCTTCAAAGGTAGAGGAAAGACCGTCTTCATCGCCGGAGAAGCGGGTATCGGAAAGACCCGGCTCGTGGAGGAAGCGGCATCCCACGCCGAAAACATGGGTTTCAGAGTGATCAGAGGTTGGTGCTTAGCGGACAATATGGAACCCTTGATGCCTGTGAGAGAGGCGATGAGATACGCGGGTCTGCAGCACCTGGTCTCGGGAGCCCCTCCACCGAAAGTGATCTCTGCATATCTAACCGACCAGAACGGAAATTTGATAGAGAAGGCGGAGAGGGAAGAAACATCTATGGACACGGATATGTTCGGATCCATGTTAGAGGCCGTTCAAACCTTCGTGAAGGATTCCTTGGATCTCATGGGAGAGACCGGTGAGGGAAAACTGAGCGGTATAACCTACGATAAATTCAACATTTTCATCGAATCCATGGGCCAGTTCTCCCTAGCCGTGGTCTTAGAAGGGAAAGAAAGCGAGGTGCTGATAGAAGACATGGCCAGCTTTTTGGACCGTGCCAATGAAAATTTAAATTCGAAATCCGGTAACGCAGATGAACTAAACATCAGCTGGTTCACTGATTCAGGTAAGTACGAAGGAGTCCACCTCGTGGACGACCCGAAGATCAGGCAGGAGAACCTTTTTGATAATGTTCTACTAGGCCTGCAAAGACTATCGGAAAACGAACCAGTGATGGTATTTTTGGACGACCTTCAGTGGGCGGATCCGACCACGCTCTCCATGGTACACTACCTCTCCAGGAACATAAACAACCACAGGATCATGCTGATAGGAACTTATCGTCCAGAAGATATCTTGGAATCCCATAAGACCTCCAAAGGTCGTGGCGAGATCACCGGTTTTTCCAGGAGCATATCCGAAACATCAGTAGATGAATCCAACGTCATGAGCACCACCTTAAAGAACATGAGCAGGGAGAACCTCTACGAAGAGATCAAACTTAAAAGATTGGACATCGAGAACACTCAACAGGTGATCGACTCGAGTCTAGGTGAAGAGGATTTCGACGATAGGTTCATCCAGCGGATACACGAAGAGACCGGTGGGAACCCTCTCTTCATCATGGAACTGCTCAGGATGCTGATCGAAGAGGGGCATATACAGCATATCGATCAATGGGAGTTGGTGAAACCCATGGACGATGTCCACCTCCCATCCAAGGTTTACGACGTGATTGTTAGACGTCTAGATCGTCTAGACAGGGAGGAGAGGGATATCATGACGTGTGCCAGTGTCATGGGAGATGAGTTCAACAGTAAAGTACTGGGAGAAGTCTTGGGGATCAAGAGGATCAATCTTCTTAAAGTTCTCAACAAAATAGAGAACACCCATCAACTGATCCATTCGTCCCAGAAAAAATACTACTTCGACCACAGCAAGATAAAGGAGATACTCTACGACAGCATCAATCAGGAACTTAGAGAGGAATACCACAAGATAATCGCAGAAACCTACGAAGATGTATTCCAGGATGATATTGACAACGTTATCTACGAGCTGGCAAAACACTACTACCTCGGTAAATCACACGAGAACGCCTTCCGCTACTGCCAAAAAGCCGCTGAGAATGCAGAAGAAGTTTACGCAAACGAACAGGTCATCGAAACATGCGAGTACCTGTTGAACATCCTCGATGAAGGGGATGAAAAAGAGAGTTTGCAAAAAGAACTTGCATCTATTATCTTAGAAGAGAAGGAAGACATACCAGAGGATGAGGAACCCAAAATAACCACGGTCAAAGAGAAGATAGATATTCTATTCAAGATGGGTGAGTGTTTGGAAAGGATCGGGCAGATGGATAGATCTGAAGAAGTTCTAAACTCCGCCTTGGAACTCGCATCTGAAAACGATATCGATAAAAGGACCATAAAGGCTCTAATCAAAACATCTGAGATCTGCAAATTCAAGGGCGAATACGACCATGGGATATCGAAGTTGAATAGTGCGAGAGAGATGTGCTTAGGATCTAGCTATGACGATCTTCTGTGTGATGTCTACGGTAAGATATCCAGCTTTCTAACAACCCACAGCAAATACGAAGAGGCTTTAGAATATTCGGATAAGATGCTGGACCTTGCAGAAAAACTGGAAGATGAAGAACTGATCAGCAAAGCTTATGGTAATATTGGAAGTATATACTATGGTTTCGGAGACATCAATGAATCGAAAAAATATTATCATAAGAAACTTGATCTACTGGAGAAGCGTGACGACCTTCAGGAATTAGGATATACTCTTTCAAACCTCGCCACTATCTACCTACGTTCACAGGACTACGAACAGTCAAAAGAGTACTCCTTCCAAGCCCTACCCATAGCCGAGAAGACCGGTGATAAGATGATGTACCATAATATATACGGTAAATTGGGTATAATTTACTCAGAACTGGGTGACATCACCAAAGGCTTGGAATATTACAATAAAAAATTATCATTAGCCAAAAAGGTCGGTGACAAGAAGAGCATCGCCTACGTGTCCAACAACATAGGGGTTATCTACAAGGATATGGGGGAGTACGAAAAAGCGATGGAATACTACGAAAAAGACCTCAGTATCTCCGAGGAACTTGGCGATAAAAAGGGTGCCGGCATCACCATCGGTAACATAGGGACTCTGCACAAGCTCCTGGGTAACTACGAGAAGGCAGAGGAGTACTTCGACGAAGCCATATCCAGGGGTAGGGAATACAAAGCCATGGATCTGCTCTGTTCCTTTCTACAAGACAAAGCGGACCTTTACTTTTTGAAAGGAGACCTTGAAGACGCGATGGAACTCAACAAAGAAGCTAGAGAGATCGCGAAGGAGATAGGTTTCAAAGAAGTTATAACCAGCACAGGTATCCTCAAATACAAGATAATCGCCCAGCTCGAGGAAGACGGAGTTCAAAAAGCCGTAGATGGACTCGAAGAGATGCTTAACGGTGATCTGAGCGAGCTGAGCAAAGCCGATGTTTTGTTCGAACTCTACAACATTTCCGGTGATGAAAAATATCGTGATAAGATTTCAAAATTGTACAACGAACAGACAGATGAAAAACTCTCGACGGCTTTAAAAAAGTATATAAAATATATCGAAAAAGAAGACTAAAATCCTAACGACCCCTTTCTCCACCCCATATGACCTTATGAAGCTGGGGCAGTACTCTAACATCGATCCCGTCCCTCATGACCCAGGCTACCATTTTTTCCAACTTCTCAACTCTGTACGATTCCAACCCTCCGTTTTTCGTCGTTCCAGCTGCTGGTTGTAATATTATCTCACTCTGAACGGAGTGCTGCTCGATTATTTTCTTTGCGAATTCATAGTCATCTTCATCGTCTATAACGAACTTCAACTGGTCTCCCTCCCTTAACTTCTCCAAGTTGCTATCCAGCATCCGATCCGACATGCCGGATGACGGTGTTTTGTAGTCCATGCAGATGGTGACATCCTTACCGATAAGGGGTTGTATATCCGTGGATCCGTTTGTTTCTACCGATATATCGAATCGACCCATTAGTCTATCGATCAACTCTATCAGATCATCCTGCAGCATGGGTTCTCCTCCCGTGATACACAAACGCCGAGACGGGTATCCCTGGAGCTTATCCACCACTTCGTCGATCGAATGCTCGGTTCCCTTGCCATAGGCGTATCTCGTATCACACCACGTGCACCTTAGATTGCAGCCCGATGTGCGTAGAAAGATCGTTGGCAGTCCGATCAGCGCACCTTCGCCCTGGACAGAGTAGAATATCTCACATACATCCATCTTATCAATACCAAATCAACGACGACCTAATTATTCCTTTCGTGTAGGGGCTCCAAAAAATTTATGTTGTCTAACGATGTGAACCGATTCATGAGAGTAGGTTTCCTTGTCAACCCTATAGCCGGGATGGGGGGAAAGGTAGGACTTAAAGGTACTGACGGTGTCTACGGGAAGGCCGTCGAACTGGGTGCCGAGCCAGTAGCCAATAACAGAGCCAACAAGACGCTCGAGGAGATCGAGGGAGAACACACCTGGTTCACAGTCGGAGGCATCATGGGTGAAGATATACTCAAAAACCATTTTCCAGAGAACGAGATCAATATCGTCCTAGAAGCACCAGATGACATAGGAAAAACCGCTGCTGAGCATACGCACAAAGCGGTAAAAGAATTCCTCGAAAACAACGTAGATCTGATCCTTTTCTGTGGAGGTGACGGGACCGCACGTGACGTGTACGAAGAAGCTGATAAAAAAGCCCCTCTACTCGGCATCCCAGCGGGAGTCAAGATGCATTCTGGCGTCTTCGGGATCAACCCGGAAGCATCTGCAGAACTCTTCAACATGTTCGCAGAAGGGCAAGCCGAGATCGGCAGTGTAGATATCATGGACCTGGACGAAGAAAGATACCGACAGGGTGATTGGGAGATCAAGTTCCACGGAGAGGCTAAAAGCATCTACGAACCGCACTACATACAGCTTGGAAAGCAGAGCGTAAGGTCAGCTGGGGAGGACGAACTCAAGTATGACATCGCTAGATACATGATCGAGGAGATGGAGTACTATCCAGAGCACTTGTTCATATTGGGGCCGGGGTCCACGACGGCTAAGATCCAAGAGGTCCTCGATCTGGATCATACCATCTTGGGTGTCGATATACTGAAGAACAAAGAGACAGTAAAACTCGATGTAGCAGAAAAAGATATACTGGAAGAGCTGGAAAAAGCGGAAGGCGCAAAGATAGCCGTCTCGGTGATAGGCAATCAGGGTTTCTTCTTGGGCAGAGGAAATCAACAGATCAGTCCAGATGTGGTAAAAAGGGTCGGTCTAAATAATATCTACATCCTTGCCACACCGACCAAACTACAGAAAACACCCACTCTACGTGCAGATACCGGAGACCCAGATATCGACAACAAGATCAGAGAGAAGGAATACATGAGGGTGCTCCAGGGTTTCAGAGAGTTCAAACTGGTTAAGGTCCAGGCTTGACCATGCAAACCAAAAATGGGATTATAACATTGGATTTAATACAGGATCGTTAAGGTCCAAGCTTGACCATGCAAACACAAGAACAATCAAAAGGATTTTATTCTAAGGTTCTTTAATCATACCGATGTCGACTCCTAAATACTCGGTGATAATCCCGGCTTACAACGAGGAAAAGAACATATTTCCACTGTACAAGAAGCTCAGATCAGTGATGAATAGGATGAAGGATGACTACGAGATAATCTTCATCAACGACGGCAGCACGGACGGTACCAGGAAAAAACTCAATACCATTTCTAAAAGGGACGATAAAATCCGATTTCTCAACCTATCTCGGAACTTTGGCCAGACACCTGCATTAGCAGCGGGTTTCGACAACGCCCGTGGAGAGATCATAATCACCATGGACGCAGACCTCCAGAACGATCCAAAAGACATACCTAAATTGATAAAGAAGATGAAGCAGGGATACGACGTGGTCAGCGGATGGAGAGCCGACAGGAAGGACAGCTTCGGAAAGAGGTTCTTTTCAGGCATGTCAAACAGGATAGCAGGCAGGTTGACCGGGCTTAAGCTTCACGATTACGGCTGCACCCTCAAAGCGTACAGAAAAGAAGCCATAGACTCAGTTGAACTGTACTCCGAATTCCACAGGTACATACCCGCCTTGATGTACCAAAAGGGTTACGATGTCACGGAGATCAAAGTAACACATCACGAAAGAAAGAGGGGCGAGACAAAATACGGTTCTAAAAGGTTGTTCAGGGGGATACTAGATCTAATCAACCTCTCTTTCTGGAACGCTTTCTCGACCAGACCCATGCATTTCTTCGGCGGGATCGGTACATTCTCGTTTTCCATAGGGCTGCTCATCGGCGTATATCTTACTTTCTTGAAGTACTTTTACGGTATATCACTATCCAATAGACCACTTTTACTTCTGGGAATACTGCTCATGGTGCTGGGTGTACAGCTGTTCATGTTCGGATTCCTGGGAGCCATGGTCGTTAGAGTATACTATGGTGACAACCGCAAGAAGATATATCACCTAAAGAAAGCAGAAGAAAAAAAGTAAAACAAAAAGGGTTTTTTTACATCTGTGACTTACCTTCTTCGTACCCCTTGAGGAACGCTTTTTTATTCATCTCCTCGAACCTATCCGGGACGCTTTCTACAACGGCTTCCAGCATCTCTTCTTTGGACATCGGAAGAACACCCGTTGCACTCAGTGCACCAACGAGGACTATGTTCTGAGTAATAGCGGCACCGGCCTCCTTGGCCAACATCTCGGCGTCGATCTTGATCAATTTATCAGTCATGCCCTCCAGCGACTCTAGTAATTCATCAACGCTCGGGTACGAATCCTTTCCTACGCTCACGGTAAAGGGCACTATAGGTGAGGTGTTAGTTATCACCCATGTCTTCTTTGAGGCTTTTTCGATAGCCCTGTATGTCTCCACGGGTTCGAAGCCGAGTATCACATCTGCTTCTCCGTCTCCAATGAGAGGACTATAAACCTTTTCACCGATCTTCACCGTCGTGACCACGACTCCGCCCCTCTGGGCCATGCCGTGGACTTCGCTCATGAAGGTGTCCAATCCCTTCTTCAAAGCAGCGTTCCCGATAACCTTCGAAGATGTCAAAATACCTTGACCGCCGACTCCGACGATCTCCAGATTTACAGAAGTCATCCTTCCACCTCCTTCGGTCCGATGGCATCGAAAGGACACACCTGGGCACATTGACTGCAGCCGATACACTGTGTCTCGTCGATGACGACCTTATCTCCTTCTCTAACGAGTGCGATACAGCCCAGCTGTCCTGTGCAAACATAGCACTGCTTGCATTCGTCTTGATCGATCTTATAGGGAGTTCCGATGGCTTTCTTCTTTTCGATCAGCACACATGGGTGTTTAGTTACTACTACCGAGATTCCGTCGTGCTCGATAGCTCTTTTGAATACATCTATTGTCTTCTCTATGTTGTACGGGTCCACCGTCTCGACGAATCCCACACCGGCTCCTCTAGCCAGGTCTTCCACGGACAGCATCGGTGCAGGGTCTCCCATACCCGTCACGCCGGTACCAGGATGCGGTTGGTGACCTGTCATAGCGGTTGTCCTGTTGTCCATCACCACGTAAACGAAATCATGTTGATTGTACTGACCGCTGACCAGGGCGGGTAAACCCGAGTGGAAAAATGTAGAATCGCCTAAGAAAGCGAATACCTGTTGATCCGTATTTTTGGAAAAACCGCCGGCGGCACCTACGCTGGATCCCATGCATAACAGATAATCGGCGGTGTTAAGCGGATCCTGGATCCCCAGGGTGTAGCATCCGATATCGCTGGAAAAGATCGCTTCTTTCTTACCCAAAGCTTTCTTCACCGCATAATACGTCGCCCGGTGAGGGCATCCCGCACAGAGTGATGGTGGTCTCGAAGGTAGTGAGAAGTCCTCTGGTTCCAGTGGTTCTATACCGGTTTCGAAACCCATCAACGTTGATAACGCTTCATGGATCCTGTCTGGATCGTACTCGTACATGCGTGAAAAATGACCTGTGTGTTTACCGTAAACCTTCAGATCCGGGTTCACATCTTTAGCGATCTGGATAACTTTATCTTCTAAGAACGGCTCCAACTCTTCGACCACGAGCACCTTGTCTTTCTCTTTGATGAACTCCGAGATTTTTTCAACCGGTAATGGATTGGTCATGCCTATCTTCAATATGGATATGGGTAGTTCGTACTCTCTGATCGTCTCGTTGATATAGTTGTAGCCCGCCCCCGACGAGATAACGCTCAACTCGGCGTTTTCAGCTTCTATTAGCTCAGTGAATTTTGAACCCTCCGATATGGGCTCCGCTTTTTCAAAATTGCCCAGTAGTCGAGGGTGATTCTTCCTGGCGTTGGCGGGTACACAAACGAACCGACCTGGATCTTTTTCGAAGTGTCCGTTCCTCTTCGGCTTCTTCAATTTATCGAAGGTGACCACACCGCGGGCGTGATTCACCCTTGTAGTGGTTCTGACGAGAACCGGTAGTTCCAACTCCTCGGATAGGTCGAAACCGTACTTTACCATCTCCTTTGCCTCGTGAGGCGTAGTCGGTTCCAGCATCGGAATGTTACCCAGAACGGAATAGTACCTGTTGTCCTGCTCGTTCTGGCTGGAATGCATCGACGGGTCTCCGGCGGCCACTATCACCATTCCTCCTCTTACACCGGAGTACATCAACGTCATCAAAGCATCCGCTGCAACGTTAACTCCGACATGCTTCATCCACACCATAGCTCTTGATCCCGACGCCGCTGCTGCAGCTGTCGTTTCCATAGCGACCTTTTCATTTGCGGAGTACTCGAAGTACATGCCGTAATCTTTAGCAACCTTCTCCAACGTATTTCCTATCTCCGAAGAAGGCGTGCCGGGATAAGTGGCTCCGTGATCGATTCCCGCTTCGAACGCACCTCTGACGATGGCTTCATTTCCGAGCAGGAGAACTTTCTTCCCTGGTTCATCTTCTAGTAATACTTTCATGTGTCTACCTCGTTTTTCTTATTTACTCTGAATATAACTCCTGGGTAAATTCTTCCTTTTTGTGAAGTATCTCCCATTCCCTGTCCACGTTCTTCTGTATCTTCTTAACCTCTTCCTCTGGCAGATGTCTGAATCTTCCTTGGGTCTTCAGGTAATCCTTCACCGGTATCACCTTGTCCTCTTTGGGCTTCTTGTATATGTTGTAGACTCCATCCTCGATTTCATAGAGTGGGAATATTCTTGAGTTGAAGGCCTTCCTAGATATCTCTATGGTCTTCGAAGGGTCCGACCTCCACCCGGTGGGGCAGGGTGCGTAGATGTGTATGAACTTGGGTCCGGGTATATCCTTTGCCTTTTGGATCTTTTCGATCATGAGTTCGGGGTAAGCGATGCTGACCGTGGCTGCATACGGAACATTATGAGCGTTCGCTATCTCCATCATGTTCTTCTTGGGATTCTTTTTCCATGCCTTCTGTGAGCCAACTGGAGTCGTCGTCGTCCATGCCCCATACGGTGTTTCTCCACTTCGCTGGATACCGGTGTTCATGTAAGCCTCGTTATCGTACATTATCTGTATGGTATCAGTACCTCTTTCGAGGCAACCTGAGAGTGCCTGTATACCTATGTCTGCGGTTCCACCGTCTCCGGCGAATCCCACAACGGTGATCTCCCTGGGGTCTATCCCTTTGGCGTCAAGAGCTGCTCTAACGCCGGATGAGGATGCTCCTGTCGACTCGAAGGCGGTGTACAGCAGAGGGATGTCCAGATTCCTAGACGGATATACGCCCGGTATAACCGCCCAGCAGCAAGCGGGTATGTTGATCATCGCTTTTTTACCGAGTGCTTTCAACGTGTATCTCATGGCATGTGCTGCCCCGCATCCGGGACAAGCCGTTGTTCCTTTGAACATCAATTCGATATCTGGTATTTTCGCCATATTTATCGCCTCCATCTTTCCTGGTTTTTCTTAAGGTCGACCCATTCGATCTCCTTGTCCAGTCCTTTGTCCTGAAGGGAGATGGCATCCAGCATCACATTTTTCAGCACCTTCGGAGTGAGGTCTCTGCCCCCTAGTCCGACGATGTAATCCTTCAAGATCAGATCTTTATGACCGTATAAGACATCTTTGATCTCTCTTGCTGCGTCGCCTCCGTGACCGAACGTGTAGCTCCTGTCCAGTACACCGACCACGTTCACGTTCTTCGTTAGTTCTCTGATAGCATCGACAGGGAACGGTCTGAATGTTCGCAGTCTTGCAAGACCGATATTGTGTCCCTCGTCTCTCAATTCATCGATGACGTCCTTTGAAGTACTTGATATAGAACCCATGGTTACTATTAAAACGTCGACGCCGTCTGTTTTGTACTCATCTATAAGGCCTCCGGGGTCTCTTCCGAATACTTCTTTAAATTCTTGGTTCACCTTTTTGACCTTTTCAGTAGCTTTTTCCATAGCCTCCGCCATCTTATATCGGAAATCCATGTATATGTCGGGCATACCTAGAGAACCGAATCCCAATGGCTGATCAACGTCGAGTTTATAATCCGGATCATAGGACGGTAAGAAATCATCCACCAATTCCTGGTCGTAGATCTCTACAGGTTCTTTTGTGTGACTCAGTATGAAAGCGTCTTCGACCACTATAGCAGGCATCATGATATCCTCGTCTTCGCATATCTTGTAAGCCATTATGACACTATCTAAGACCTCTTGGTTGTTCTCACAGAAGAATTCCAGCTGACCAGTACCTTTCTGGGCTAGGGTATCTTGATGGTCCGCCCAAACACTCCACGGTGGGCCCATAGCCCTGTTTACGTTGGTCATAACCACTGGTAATCTAGCACCCGCGGCCCACATCAAAAGTTCATGCATGAGTGCTAAACCATGTGCTGAAGAAGCAGTGTAAGCTCTAGCACCTGCGTTGGATGCTGCTATGCATGCGGCCATGGCTGAATGTTCGCTCTCGACTTTGATATACTGTGAATCCATCTCTCCCTCAGCGACTAACTCAGCTATCTTTTCAACAACCTCTGTTTGAGGTGTTATTGGATAAGCGGCTACTACCTCGACCTTAGACAGTTTTGCACCGTAAGCAGCAGCAAAATTACCGCTGACTATCTTAGTTTCAGACATAGTCTGCCTCCTTTTTCATTACAATGGCATCTACGGGACATTCGTTTGCACATATTCCACACCCCTTACAGAAATCGTAATTCACCTCTGCTCCATCTTCTTCCACATGGATGGATACATCTGGGCAGAATTTCCAACAGATGCCGCACTTGATACACTTCTCTTTATCCACTATAGGTCTTAGAGTCCTCCAACTACCTGTTTTGTTCATAAGGTCCGACGGGCAGTCTGTGATCACTGTTCTTGGTAAGTCTTTGTGATCTTTTGGGTCTACTACTATCCTAAAAACTTCTTCTTCACTCAAGATCTCCACCTCTTACTTCTTCATACGCTTGTTTGGTCGCTTCTTCATTTTCCTTCTTTTTCGCTGGTGCGTTCTCACGGACCACGTCCATCAGTGTGTCTATCTTCACCATTCCCGTTGCTTTGACCACCGCACCTAGTATAGCCGTATTCACGATGGGAGCTACCTTTGAACCAAGGTGATTTTCTACGGCTATCTTGCTCGCATCTACCGTATAGATCGGGTTATCCACACCCAAGTCGATTTCTTCTGGTGCTTTTTCAGTGTTCAAAATAACTTTCCCCTCGGATGTGAGTCCTGCAGTAACATCCACAGCATCCAACAGAGCCATATCCATCACGATCACGACGTCTGGTTCATGTATCTGTGCTTTGTTCCTAACAGCTTTGCTGTCTATCCTTGTAAAAGCTGTCACGGGAGCTCCCCTCCTTTCCACACCGTACATGGGAAATGCTTGAACATCGTTACCCTCTTCGAAGGCTGCCCGGGCTAAGAACTCGGATGCTGTTACCGCACCCTGTCCGCCTCTTCCATGAAACCTAATTTCTATCATTTTATGATCTCCGTTTTTGTTATCTAACTCACATATAATTATTTTTTGTTTTTCAGAAGGACCGATACAACAAAAGGATTAAATAATCATCACAATTCTATGGTTAACAATTATTGAACGATTTGGCGGTATGGATGCTGTTTGACTCGTTTAGTTTTGACATATATAGTCAAGGACACGACTATTATGTAATTTTAGTGTGTCCTTGACTAGCAGTGGAGGACAAAACTGAATTACAAAGAAGTTTTGTCTTCCACTATACAATGCGATAACGGGCCGGTGGTTCTTCGGAATCAAAGATTCCAACTCCCACCGACCCTTCATT
>CAZHUM010000016.1:0-36157 GCA_964535805.1 uncultured Thermoplasmata archaeon | reverse complement strand
TCATCCGTCCAACCCGCAGGTGCACCTAAAGCCGGCTGGACGGAAAGGCAGAGGAGCATGAAGGCACTCAGGCAGACTAGAGGGAAATATCGCATGTTAAACAGTATAGGGAGAGTATCGATAATTAATCTTTTGTAGGGTGAATAATGATTTCAATTAGAAGAGCGACAATAATAGATTACCATAAAAAAAATGGTGATTACCAAACAAGTTTTAAATAAAGTGAAAAACAAATTGTAAGTATATGGAGAATGTCAAATGGTTTAATAACAAAATATCGGTTCTTATCTTCGTTTTCGGTGATATCATCGTTTGTTCTGTTCCTTACTACAAATACAGATACAGAAGCGACTATCAGAATGAATATCACCAGGAGCTTCATGTACTTACTAATGTTTGAAAAAGTAATTACCATCACAGCATATATCTTTTTAGTTTTTAGACAGAAAAGGATACGGTTTAGGGATAGATATCGTCTTTCCTCAATTATATAGTAAAAGACATAACATTTTGTACTCATCTATGTCTTTTACTAGCGGTGGAGCTCGTAACTTAGTCTAAAACACTGAGGAATTCACGGGAATTCCTCATGTCTTAGGAAAGCTCACTTTCCTAAAAGAAGTTACGAGTTCCACTATAATTTACAAAAAACTCTATATTCATAGATTATAACCAACAAATATAAGTATAATTTGTAATGTATAACTTATGATATACTATGGAAATTAAAGAACTCCTAGTTGAAGACAATCCCTGGTGGACGAGGGATAAAGAGAGGATCGATACCCCGGAATTCAAACGCAGTATCGTCGATAAAATAGCTGATAATAACCGACTCTCGACGATACTGTTCGGTCCCCGCCAGGCAGGTAAAACGACCATATTCGAACAGGTGATAAATAAAAAATTGGAAATGGGGGATAGAAAAATACTGTATGCTCCGATGGACAGATTTCCAGACATATCACTGGTTGATCTAATCCGTGAATACCAAGAAATAACGGGTTACACATCTGGAACATATTTTTTCGATGAGATCCACAATGTGGAAAATTGGGCCGTAGAATTAAAATCCTTGGTTGACTCGAGAAAAGATGATGATTTCTATGCAACTGGATCTTCCCCTATCGTACTTGTAGGTAGAAGTGCCGAGTCCGGGATCGGAAGGTTTGATTATCATCCTGTATCTCCATTCTCATTCGGAGAATATTGTTTCTATAATAACAAGGGAATTAAACTGCCTGAACTATTCAAGTTGAGAGATGAAAAGGAGAGTAGGTTGATCACTTTCCACAAAGATATTATGCCGCTGTTGTCTAAGTACTTGATATGGGGTGGATTTCCCAGTCAATTTAACCTCGATTATAAATTAGAGGACTGGCAGAATTACTTGAGACAGAACTATGTAAGTCTAACCATTTACAAGGATGTGCTCTCATATTTTGAAGTTAGAGAACCCTCTATCTTAGAAGACATCTTATTCCTGATATCGGAGAAAACGGGACTACCTCTGAGTTACACGTCCATATCAAAAAGTTTCAACATCTCAATAGAATCAATAAGGAATTATATCCGCTATCTTGAAGCTTCTGGTTTGGTGATAATCTGTGAATTCTACTCGGATAACGTTTTGAAGAGGAAACGACGTAACAAAAAATTCTACATCATAGACCCTGGACTAAACTCCGCACTCCGATACAAAAAATTATTGGACGACAGATTTACATCCCTGAATATTGAGTTGACAGTGGCGAATTATCTGAAAAATTATCTTCGGAAGAAAACGGGATTATTGGACCCGAAACTAAATTACTGGAAAGATAAATATGAAGTGGATTTCGTAGTGAATATAGAAGATAAAACGGTCCCGCTAGAAGTTAAATATAAAAACGTAATCGATGATAGGGATCTGAAAGGGATATTATCTTTCATGGATGAATACGAGGTTGAAGGAGGGATCGTAGTCACCAAGAATACATATGAACAAAGAGATATAGATGAAATGCGATTGTACCTAATACCGTCCACATTATTTTTAAATGTCCAGAGATGATCATTACAATTCTTCAGGATCGATGTACGCCAGCAGCACTTGTCCGCAGTTGCTCTTGATCTCGTTCTCTCTCAGGTCGCCTATGCTCAGGTAAACGTCGAACCCCTCTTCCTCCAATTCATTGATCACGGGGTACCTACCGGTTTCGTCCTCCGAGAACACGTTGATCAGCTTGTTCTTCTCCGCCTGCCGGGTCGGATTCAGTGGTGTTATCTTGACGGCGAAGTACCGTTTATCGAATGTATCTGATAACTTTTCTACATCTATAGGGGCCTTTCCATCGAGGGCAAAATTCAGGGTCACTTTCCTTCCTCCCGAGTAGTATCTCTCTCCGTACTCCGATATCTCCTCGAGAGACATCTTTTTTGTGGGGATCAAGAAGTCACGGTACTCCTCGTCGGTAGAATGCACGGAGAACTGGAGCTGGAATTCACCCTTGAATATATCGTTGTTTAAGTCCGCGACGGCATCGAACCATCCTTCTCTGCCCGCCGGTGCCACCGTCGATATGCAGGGCATGTATGTTTTCGGTTCGTACCGTTCCCTGATCTCGGTGATGGTATCGATCACGGCATCGTTCAAAGACGGTTCTCCGATCCTGGCGAACTGGACCTTGAACTTATCTGAATCTATAACACCGGATGGAGCTCGATTCCTTACCGCGTAATCCACCTGCTCCATCATCTGCTCCTTGGTAAGTGGACCTTCGTAAAAGTGACCGCCGTCACAGAACTTGCATTTCACCGGGCAGCCGAACATGCTGGAGATGATTATCACCCACTTGTCTTTCCTTGATTCTGCTGAGCCAAGTGAGTCCACGAATTCTACGTACTCGTTGTCGCCGTCGAACTTGGCCAGGTAGGCTTCTGCTACGTTCTCATCTCCTTGACGGTATAGGATCTCCATGTTTCCGATCTATCTCAAAAACTATTCAGATATAATCTTTTGCTTTTTCCGATTAATATATAAATAAACATATAGTAAAATTTAAACGTACATAAAATGATGAACGAGCATGACCAACCCCAGAGAGGTACTTAACGAGATAAAATGGAGGGACGACAGGTCGTTAAAAGGCGTGGAGATATTCTACGTCCACAGGGGTGCAGAGGGAGATTTCAAGGTGCTCAAGGGAGAAGATATCGAAGACCTCGGCAGATCGTTCATGGAGCTTGAAGACGGTGGTCATATACCCTACCATCGTATCTTCCAGATAGTAAAAAACGGGGGAGTGCTTTTTTCACGAGAAAGAAAATGAATCACAACTCGTCCATCAGGTCATCTATTTTATCTCTTAACGCCATGTTCTGTATCGAAAGAGTGAGGTCCCTGCGTGTCTTCTCGACTAGGTCACGGGCTACGTCCTGCTTGTGCTTCAGCGGGACGATGGCTTTTGGATAATCGAACCACATCAGCATGTCCTTGATCTGCTCCATCTTGGTTAGATAGTTTTTTGCTTTCTCTTTTTCACCCTCTGAAAGGCTGTCCAAAACCATCCGACGCAGTTCTCCCACGACGTCACCCAAACCAACAAGGTACGAACCTTCGGTTATACCTAGTTCTTCAGGAGATAGGGGTTCTTCTTCTTTACTTATCGACCAGATGATATGAGCCTCAGCGAGCTCCTGAAATCCGTTCCTGAGGAATCCTGAATGGTAGAGTTCCGGGTAATCCTCTATAATGCTCTTGACCTTGGAGACCTCCTGAAGAGCCTCGTTGAAATTATCCCGTAGATCTTCTCCGTTGTGTATCTGCTGTATCATCTGTCTGGAAAGTCTCTCTATGGCCCTGGAAGATTTGATCGCCAGCTCTCTCACCGCGTCCTTATCGTCCATCTTCGAATCTATATCCGAGACGATGCCTTCTAGAAACTCGATATCCTTCATCTTACTCACCCATGATCTTTTTCATGTTCTCCACTTTTCTACTAATACTCTCCGGCTTTCCGATATCGTGTCTCATGTGGACCTTCGTACCCTTGACGTGGGAAAGCGCTCTCTCGCTCTTCTTTTCAGCTTGCTCCATATCCTCGGAGAATCCCACCACTGCTAGTGAGCGGGAGGTCGTCGTGTATATCTTCCCCTCTTTTTTATCCACCGATGCATAGAACAGTTCAGCTCCTTCGTTCTCGATGGCCTCTTCGTCGATGTCCAACTCGCTGCCTGGTACCGGGTCTATACCGTATCCCTCCGGCACGATGTATTTACAGACGCTGGCTTTCTTCTCGAATTCTGCTTCCACGCTGGATATATCTCCTTCGGCTATCTTTCTGCAGATGTCCACGTAATCGCTCTTCAGAAGTGGTAAAACGTTCATGGCCTCTGGATCCCCCCAGCGGCAGTTGAATTCGATTATCTTGGGACCCTTTTTGGTGAGCATGAACTGACCGTAGAGGACACCTTTGTATGGTCTACCCTCCTTTTTCATGGCATCCAAGGTTGCCTGGATGATTTTCAAACTCTCTTCGTAGATGTCCTGAGCAACGAACGGAAGAAGCCCGTCGGCCTGCGAATACGAACCCATACCGCCGGTGTTCGGTCCTTCGTCCCCTTCGAAGAGCCTCTTGTGATCTTGAACCAAGGGGCACGGGATGACGTTCTCCCCGTCTGTTAGTACTTGTAAGGTGAACTCCTCGCCCTCCAGCTTCTCTTCGAGTATGACCTTAGATGTGCCTCCTATCTCCTCGTTCAGCACCTTCCGGCAGTAGTCGATCACATCTTCCTTGCTTTCAAGGTGTTCACCCATCACCTTTACCCCTTTGCCTCCCGTGAGTCCCACCGGCTTGACAGCTAGATCTCCTTGATAATGAGAGATGAAGTCCTCCACCTCCTCTATACTTTCGAAGGTCTGGTACTCCACTCTACCTGGGAGTTCGTGCTTTGCCATTAGGTTCCGCATGAACTCCTTGGAGATCTCTATCTGTGCAGCGTCTTTGTTGGGGCTGGCACACATTACACCGTTCTTCTCGAGTTCGTCCACTATCCCTTCGCCCAAGGGGGCTTCCGGTCCCACAACGGCCAGCTCGACCGATTTTTCAACCGACCAATCGACGACGGCTTCGATGTTCGTGCCCTTCTCCAAGAGTGTGTCTTTCGCTAATTCTGCTATACCCGGGTTGTTGTTGCCCATGGCTGCGTAGATCTCCGCTCCATTTCGGGCGAGTGCCTTCACTATCGCGTGCTCCCTAGCGCCTCCACCTACGGTAAGAACTTTCATGTTATCGATGGTGAATATGAGGGATGATATAAGATTTATTTGGTCGGGAAAACCGTTAAATATATTTTCTTTCATGATTAAGCGGTAATTACCATGAGGAGGAAAAATTCTCTAAGAGTGCTGTCGTGTCTTGTGATTTTTAGTTTATTGATCACTTCTTCAGCCGGGATGATCGGTTCGAAGACACATGAAGGGAACGATATTGTTGAAGAAAAGGAACAAGTAATCCCCAGTGGTGATATCGATCTGCCGGCGGTAAGCGGGACGGTTTACGTTCTGGTGAACTCGACCATCTATCCAGAGCTCACTCAATCCCTACAAGTCTATAAATCCGATCTAGAGAACAGAGGATGGACGGTGAGCATGTTCGAGAACAATCACACCACCGCGGAGGAAGTCCGAAACTTCCTGATCGACGGATACAACAACGCTGATCCCACTCTAGTCGGTGCAGTCTTCGTTGGTGTTCTACCCTACGCCGAGTTCGAGATAGAGGACGATTTCGGTGAGGAAGGCGTCTATTCACGCTTCCCTATCGACCACTTCTACACGGATCTAACCGGAGATTGGTACGACAACGACGGCAACGGCGTCTACGATGACCACGAAACTGGGGGGTGGTTCGACAGCCCGGAGGACCCGGAGATATGGTTCGGCAGGATACTGATGAACACCGATTGGACCACCGAGATCGACCTTTACCAGAGGTATTTCAACAAGATCCACGAGTACAAGGTCGGTAACATATCGCTACCCCATAAGTCGCTGTTGTACGTGGACGATGACTGGTCCGGTTCCGCTTCATCATGGGAGAGCGATCTGAACATCATCTATTCAAACGTTACAACAGTTTCAGATAATATCACAACAAATGCAACGGATTACACTCAAAGAGTACATCAAGGCTACGAGTGGATCCAGGTCCACTGCCACGCAAATCACAAAGCAACGAGGCACGCATTCATGCTGGACGACGGAGTGAAGGGCAGCGGCGGTAACTTCACGTCCAACGATCTGTTCAACGACAGCTACAAAAGCCTCTTCGTCAACGTATTTACATGCGGTTCAGCCAATTATACGGTGGATAACTATCTCTGCGGATGGTACACCATGACCAGTGATTACGGTCTAGCTACGGTGGGGTCTTCTAAACCGGGCTCCATGTTGTACTTCGATTATTTCCACAATCCACTATCGGAAGGGAAGTGCATAGGGCAGGCCATGAAGGAATGGTGGATAGACGTGGGAGAATCGTCCAGGAGCTGGTTCTACGGGATGACCACCATCGGCGACCCGACTCTATCACCGTTGAGAAAGGACGTTAACCCTCCTGCAAACGTGACGAATCTATATGCCGTTATGAACGGGAGCGACGTTTCACTCGGATGGGATAAGCCCAGGACAAAGGACGTTCATCACTACCACGTATACAGATCGACTACGTTGAACGGCTTCGATTTCTCCACGCCGTATCACAATACAAGCGGTGATATGGTTCCGCTTCAAACCGGTTGGACGGATACAGGTGCTGGAGAGGGAGATACGAACACTTACTATTACGTTGTTCGAGCAGTGGACTGCGGATGGAACGAGGAGAAGAACGAGTTGAAAGCGGTCAAGCAGGTTTTCTCTCTGAACGGGGGATGGAATCTGGTGTCCGTACCCGTGGAGATGAAAGATACTTCTTTCGGTTCCGTACTAGATTCTTCAGGTCTGGACCCTGAGAAAGCGATGTACTTCGATCCTTCGGAAGAAGGATGGAAAACATACTGCAGAGATAGGCTATCTCACTACAACAGCCTAGACGTTTGGTACATGGAGATGGGGATGTGGTTGGAACTGGAAACTGCAGATGACATGTACACTGCAGGCAGGATAAGTGAACAGAAAAATATCTCTCTCGATCCGGGATGGAATCTGGTAGGATACCCCTCTTTCACAGACAATATAGCTGATGAAACTCTTCCTGCCGAGGTTACTAAGATAGGTGTTTTCAATAACAGCCGAGTATACAACATAGAGTACGTTCATGACCTTTCAAGCGTTACAATGACAAGGGGAAATGGATATTGGGTTTACGTTGCAGGTGAAAATGCCGTTCCTTGGGATATATGACCAAAAGTGATTAATATCTGCTTTACGTTTACTTAACTTGAAGTTTCTTAATTGAAATCTTGAGGGGTAAATATGGAAAAAAAAAGTAAAGTAGAGATAGTTGCGGTTTTAACACTAGCTGCTTTTTTAACTTTGATGTACATGATGCCAGTAGTTACTTCGATAAGCAGCAATTCAGAACAACAGATTGAGCCGGTTTTCGGTGAACATAATAAACAGATGATCTCCCAGGAAAGAGAGATCACAAAGCAGATCTATAATCAAGAAGATAGATTAAATAGAGAACCAGCTCCTGAACCAAAAGCGACAAAGGAATATTTCAACGATGGTTTTGAGACATATCCCGTTGGTAACCCACCTCCAGACACGTGGTTGACTTCACTTCAAACAGGTGTAAGTACCGATTCTGGGGTCGAGGACTTCGAAGATGACACTTTAGGAGAAGCACCAGACAGCCCACCCTGGTCATCTCAGATGGATTCTGAACAGGATTTATTTTTCGATGATTTCGAAGATGACACTCTAGGTGGAAATCCTGACAATCCGCCTTGGAATTACAGAACAGAAAACGGAGATGCCGATGTTTCGATAATCTCCACACCTGCCGGAGGACCAACCGGTTCACAGAGTCTGGAATTCGATGAAGGTATCGATGAAGGTTCATCTTATTCCTACTTCGGCAGCGATAGCGTAGGTTCTGGATCTGATGCTGTCTTTGAATTCTACATACATACAAGACCATCTTTCAGCGGTACGAGAGCGTCCTCTCAGATCACACTATACGGAGACAGCATGGCGACCCAGACAATCTTATTCTGGGGAGACGAGTACAGTGATGCTGTAGGTTTTGTCTTCTTCTACGGAGACGGTTCTACATACGAAATTTGGGGTTGGGACGAGTGGCACAGAGTAACAATCGACTATGATTGTTCAGCGGATACATACGACCTTTCTATAGACGGTTCATCCGTTGCAACTGGTTTAGCATTTTATGAAGGAGCTGACGTTTCTACCATCGATGGACTTATCGTATTCGGTGGAGAGAGTATGTCGTCATCAGTACTGCAGACATTCGACGATATATACCATTACATACCACCAACGGGTGGTGGTGAAATTATCGAGATAGACACACCGAGTCCCGTACCAGGAGACAACAGATCAGTTCATTTAGATCAATCTAATTCTGCAAACGTCGCCTACACAAAGGGTAGTATTTTTGGAACACAACCGTATGGATGGGGTACAGGAACAGCGAGCTTCGCCCTGAGAACGTCACAACCAGCTAGTACAAGCGACGGAGCCTGTGTAGATATTATGGATTCACGGGATAATACTGCTATGACCATAAGAGTCAACAGCGGAGAGCTACAGGCATCCGATGGAGGAAGTACATGGACGACCTTAACTTCTTTAAGCGACAATACGTGGTACAATATATCATGTGATTTTGACACTACGAGCGGTTCATACAGTGTGGATGTTGACGGGTCTACACAAGCTACTGGCTTAGGTTTTTCCTACGCCAACAGGTGGATCTCGAACTTTAAACTGTATGGAACGGCAAGCACCAGGTCCGAGGTATGGTTTGATAACTGCCAGATAACCGGAGGTGCACTAGATGCAGAAGGATATGTCGACGATACCGAATCACATACAGGTAGTAACAGCTTCTTCTTGGACGAAAGAGGTGGGCAATCACCGTCTTATACGGCAGGCGATGCCGGATTGTCAAAGATAAACGGTACATTCGAATTCTGGTTCAATATCGCTCCAGAAGGAGATGGTATGGAAGTTTACTTGTTGGATGAGGCATTTTCCAATTACCCAACGATCATAGATATCGGCTGCAGTCCCAACGGTGGCTTGACATCTGGAAGCGTATATGCATTGTATGAAGATGCCGGAAGCCTTTGGTACACCAGTTTCGGTTCATACAACTACAACGAATGGCATCAAATCGGCTTTGAGTACGATATCGATGGCGGACCAATGGGTAATGGAACTTTCGATCTGTGGTACGATGGTACCGAAGTTAGTACCGGTCTAGGATTCATGGATCCTTGTGATAGTTTCACAGGCGGAGTATTTCAAGGGACCGCACCCAACCAGGGTGGTTATGCATCAACACAGCTATCAGCCAAATTCTGGATCGATGACGTCACCCACAGATTTGAAACATTAACACACGACATCCCTCTGTCATCATCGACTGCTGGAGGTTGGAATCTTGTTTCCTACAATATCGCTGAAATTGATACGAGCCTAACCTCTATATTGGAAGATCCAGATTACGGTATATCTGGAAGCTACGATAAACTGATGTACTATGACTCAGCAAATGATATATGGAGAACATATGTTCCTTCTCGTTCTGATCACTACAACGGACTGAGAACATGGGACAGAAGCATGGGTGTCTGGATACACATGACAGCCGACGATACACTAACAGTGGACGGATATTCTGAAACTACAACCTCTATAACACTTCGACCAGGTTGGAACATGGTCGGTTATCCAAGCAGTACAGCGGGAAACAACGGACTGCCGGCCGAGGTCGATAAGATCGGATACTTCGACGGGGCTGCCCAGTACAACCTAGCCTACGAAACTGCGGACCCACAGACCTTCACGTTCAACCCCGGAGAAGGCTACTGGATACATAACCCCACTAACTCTAACATATACTGGGACGTAACCTATTAAACTCCCTTCCTTTTATTATTTTTTTATTTTTCTTTGAAGAATCATAAAATAAGTAGGATCTTTGGCATCATTGCCATAGAGAAGAGGAATCTTTGATTGTACTACATTTTTTTCTATTTCTTTATGTAATCCTCTTTCTTTTTTGCCAGTATCACCCTGTCTTTGTGAACGGAGATGATATCTTCAGTGTACACGATGATCTCTTCTACGTTCAAGTCCAAGTGGGTCGCCATAGATCCCCCCTCTATGGGAGCCGATGGTAAAGTTATGCTCATGTCCTCGAAGGGTATCATAGGGGCGATGTAGGTCTCTAATTCCTCCTCTTCGTCCCTGGTCCTCAAGAACCTTGTCTCTACTCTTATGTATTCTAGGTTGCTGTCTTTACCCTTCTCGGCTTCCCTCACTATGCCCATCTCGGTGCCCTCTGAATCGAAAACACGCGTGCCAACTAAGTTCTTCACCGGGCTGATCCAGAGTTGGATCTTATCCCTAGAGATACTGTCTATATATTTCAGATTGATCTTGACGTACTCACCGAAGAAACCTTTGTGCACTATCAGATGTGTAGGATTCAATGTCGCTTGATTTAGCTCAATATCGGATACGTGCCCGAAGACGTCTCCCTCCGCATCGTACACTTTCGTTCCCTTTATCCTGCTGAAAGTAGTCCTCCCATCAGATGTTCTTTCATCCATGTTTATCTCCAAAGTAAATTAGTGATACGATGTTTTTAAATGTTGTCCTATTCCTTGGTCCACAACCTCACGAACCTATCGACCAAGCTGTCCAGGAAGGTCTGCTGGTACTGTATGAGCAGATCGGCTACCTTATCCTCTTCCTTCACCACATAACGACCGTCTATCTTCTCAACTATATTATCGTCTTTCATCTTACCTAGGTGGTATGAGATAGTGGAGGGAGCGACGTCCATGACCTCGGCTATATCGCCGTGTGTCGATCCTGGATACTCTAAAAGGAAGAGTATGATGGTCCGTGGAAGCTCTTTCCTCAGCGCTGCCAATTTATCTTTGTCGGTTTTGTCCACGGTACCCTTGACATAGTACCTTTTGTACTTGCCCTCCTTCCGGCTGACAATCAGTTTTCTTTTTTCCAATACCCTCAGATGATAGCGGATCGTACCCAGGGGCACTTCCATCAATCTATCCAGCTCTCTCAAGTGAACTCCTGGATTCTCCTCTATAGCCTGGTACGTCTTTTTTCTTGGTTCTAATTCCAAGGTTTTATCAGCCACTTCGGATCACTCCAAGAATCCAGATAATAAGATCAGTGCGATTATCACAATGTCGAAGATAACTGTGTGATTGCCCTGAGAAAGGAAATCCATAGATGACAGAGCTACGGGGAGTACAAGGACGATGGATTTCACGACGAAGACCACCATCACAGCCCATAATAGGAGCAATCTCTTCGACCTCACACGCCAGTACGCCAAAAATGTTATTATAAATCCCACTACGGAGGACACCAGCATAACGCCCAAAAGCAGTGAATCTAACGCCAGTTTCATGGTTATCGATTGTATATAATCATCACGCTACATAATCTTTATCTAATACACTTCAAAAGGATTAAGTATCTCCAAATCAAACTGGTCTTGATGACTGGTCTTCATCCCAAGTACGAAAGTCTGAGCAAGTATCTGAGCTATATACTAAGGCACGATCCAGCCCAGGCGGGTATCGAACTTGATGAACAGGGGTTCGCACCACTAGATGACGTGCTTTCGGCCATCGATAGAACCAGGCATTCCTGGGCAGGCAGGGAGGACATCAGAAGGTTGATATCCGAGAGCCAGAAAACCAGGTTCGAGATAAAGGAGAAAAAGATACGGGCACTATATGGCCACTCGGTCGAAGTGAAGATAGAGGAAGAAACCGCTCCTCCATCCAAATTATACCACGGAACATCACCAGATAAATTGAACAGGATAATGGAGACGGGTCTAAAACCCATGGGCAGACAGTACGTTCACTTGTCTAAGAACGTAGAAGAGGCTGAAAAAGTGGGTGTGAGGCACCATCGGGAACCGGTCATCCTGGTAATAGATAGTAAAAGAGCTCATGACCACGGTGTGAGATTCTTCGAACGGGGCGATATCTTCCTATCCGAGGACATCCCTCCAGCATATATCGACGTGATGGAGCGGTAGAAACGAAAAGATTTATTATCTATATACCTTAGTACTTGGTTAGATGGCTCTAGATAAGCTCAAGGACGGACTCCGGAACGCTGTAAAAAGAGTGGCAAACGCCAGCCACGTCGATAAGAATCTAGTTGACGAGGTAGTCAAGGACATACAGAGGGCGATGATAGAAGCCGATATGAACGTCCAGTTGGCACTAGAGCTCACCAAGGACTTGAAAAATAGAGCTCTTACAGAGAAACCTCCAGCGGGGATGAGTTCCAGGGAGCACGTGATCAAGCTGATCTATGAGGAATTCGTAGGCATCGTTGGAAAAGGCGTAGAGTTGGAGTTGAAACCCCAGACCATCATGATGGTGGGACTCTACGGTATGGGTAAGACGACCACTTGCGGAAAGTTAGCGGCGTACTTCCAGAAGCGTGGTCTGAACACCGCTTTGATCGCAGGTGACACTCACAGGCCCGCAGCGTACGAGCAGCTGGAGCAGGTCGCACACGACGCTGGGGTTCCCGTATACGGCGACCCCGAAGCCAAGAAAGCTCCAAAGGTCGTCAGAAAAGGGATGAAGAAGTTCAAAGACTACGACATCGTGATCGTCGATACATCAGGTAGACACTCTTTAGAGGAAGACCTGATCAAAGAGATCAAGTTGATCAAGAACGTGGCGGACCCCGACGAGATAATATTGACCATCGACGCGTCGGTGGGTCAGCAGGCGGGTCCACAGGCAAAGGCATTCCACGACGCAGTCGGAGTGACAAAAACGATAATCACGAAGATCGACGGCAGTGCAAAGGGAGGCGGGGCTCTCAGTGGTGTAGCCGAAACGGAAGCGCCGGTGGTTTTCGTCGGTACCGGTGAGAGGGTACAGGACCTAGAGAAATTCGATCCGAACAGGTTCATCTCTCGACTGTTGGGCATGGGGGACATCGAGGGATTGTTGGAAAGAGCGGAAGAAGTGATGGATGAGGAGAAGGCACAGAAGACCGCCAAGAAGATGCTCTCCGGAGAATTCGACCTCAAGGACATGTACGAACAGATGGAGATGCTGGCGGGAGTGGGACCGCTCCAGAAGATCATGGACATGCTCCCCATAGGACCAAGCTCCATATCCGAAGAAGAGATGCTGGACACCCAGGCGAAATTGAAGGTGTTCAGGGTGATGATGGACTCCATGACCGAGTACGAGATGGAGAACCCGGAAGTGATCAAGAGGGATCGTGTGAAAAGGATCGCTAGAGGGAGCGGAAGGACACCTAAAGATGTGAGAGAACTGCTGTCACACTACAAGAGAGCCAAGAGGGCTATCAAGGGATTCACAGGTAACAGAAAGATGAGAAAGCAGATAATGAAACAGCTCGAATCCGGCAACGTGAATTTTTAGGTTAAATTTTTATCTTCTTCAACGTGGACGATATCTTTTGTTTTTCTGAATGAGATGTGATGCTCTTCTGTTTTTTCCGGTGTTCTTCAACGGCTTTACGGTATTGTGAGAGGTCCACTTTGTCGGTCAGGTTCTTCTTCTCCCCGGGATCTTTTTCAAGGTCATAGAACTCCTCCCTATTCCTTTTATTATCCTGGATGTACTTCCACCCTTTCCCCCTTAAAGAGATTATCCATTTGTTTTTCGATGGGAACTCCGTAATAGAGTGACTGCTGTCGAAATCGCTCCTCAGGTCCCTGCCCTGGTAGAACTCGGGGATATCTTCTCCGTACATAGATAGTACCGTGGAAGCGATATCGACGTGTCCCACGGGCCTGGTATCTGTTTTTGGTTTACTGGAAAGTCTGCCGCCTTTCCAGATACCTTTCGAGGCAAGCTCTACCGGAAAATCTGATGATTTTCCGTCGATATTTGGAATTGTAGAGAACAATTCCGAAACATCCTCAGGTTTACCGGAAACGATCAATGGAACGTGTACGATCTCGTCGTACAGATAACCGGTGTGGGACATGAACCCGTGTTCACGGAAGCCCTCGCCGTGGTCCGCCGTAATTATCACCGCTACGTCTTCCTGTAAAGAGGTTATCATCTCCTTCAAGATATCGTCCATGTGTCTGATGCAGCAGTCGTAGAGAGCTATCAGGGCTTGTACTTCCTCTTCGTTGAGGTTTTCACCGTTGTTCCTATCCAGGTCGCGGTTGAGCAGCATCTTTTTTATGTGATTTGGAGCGCTGATCCCCAGCTCTTTCAGATACCTCTTCGGAGGAAGATACGGCATGTGAGGTTCCATGTAGTGGTTCCAAAGGAAGAACCTTCCTTCGGTGTTCCTAATCCACTCTAGAGAGCGTCTGTTTATCTCCTCGCCGGAGGTGAAGGGGGGTTTTCCAAGGATTATCTCCCCCAACCTCTTCACCTTCCTCAAACTACCTGCGTTGATCGTCTGATCGGTGATGAGGAAATCTTCGAACCTATCGAACCCTCTATCGTAGCCGTAGTAGCTCGAGATGAACGGGTTGGAATGGAAGGCCGCTGAGGATACATCGTCCGGTAACACCTCGGAGATTATCTTTCTATCTTCGGACAGGTGTTTGTCGTATGTATCTGGATCGTGATAAGTTGACGGATAAGTCGATGAGAGTAAACTGGGGAACGTCTTGGATGTGGTGGGACCCGCGGAGACCGCATCGGTGAAAATGATATTCTTTCTTGAGAACTCATCTAGGAAAGGGGTAGTGTCTCTTCCGTAACCGTATGCGCTCATGTGATCCGCTCTTAGAGAGTCTATGGTGAGTAAAACCACGCCTCTGTAGGTTCCTTTCATCATGAGGTGATTTCCTTTCTATTCAAAAAGATTTCCCATCAGTAAGATTTAATATCTATTACGTAAATATATAATATGCATGAAGGATGAGGAACTGATAGGCAAATGCGGGCTTTACTGCGGAGCTTGCATTATATTCATCGCCCAGGGAAACGAGAAGGCTCGGAGCAAATTGGCTGAGTCCTTTAAGTGCGACCCAGATCAGATAAGATGTAAAGGTTGTGGAGCTTTAGACGGTGAGAGCTGGGGGAAGGACTGCAAGATAGTTGCTTGCATCGAGGAGAACGGTTATGAAAGCTGTTACGACTGCGATAAATTCCACAAAGATGAATGCGAGATATTCAAAGAAGTACACGAAAGATATTTGGATAGAGCGGATTTCGACCTTAGGGTGAGCTTGGGAAGAAGAGCGGATTTCGGAGTGGAAAAGTGGTTAGAAGAGTGCAGGGAGATATTCACCTGCGATAACTGTGGAGAAGGGGTCATAATGGGTTCCCATACCTGTTGGAAATGCGGTGCCGAGATCTAATGAAAATATTTAAAACGACCAGTATATTCGGTTATGAGATATTAGATGAGCGGCGGTTCCAAGGAAAAGAAAAATTCGTATGATTTTCTTCAGGTTCAAAGACCGTGGGCTGTTAAGGTCGATAGAGTACTGAAAGAGATGAAAGTAGACCCCGACCAGGGTCTTTCTGTTAAAGAAAAAGAAAAGAGGAAGAGAAGATACGGCCCCAATGAACTGAAAAAGGCTGAGAAGAAGAGTGCTCTTTCCGTTTTTATCGAGCAGTTCAAGAGCGTATTGGTGATCCTGCTCACAGCGGCAGTTGCAGTATCCTTTGCTTTCCACCAGATTATGGAAGCGATCGCCATACTGGCTGTCATAGTAATCAACACCATCATCGGCTTCGTCACCGAGATGAGGGCCATAAGGTCCATGGAAGCTCTTTACAAGATGACAAAGGTCGATGCTAGGGTTTTGAGGGGAGGAGAAGTCAAGAAGATCCCCGCTGATGACCTTGTGCCCGGAGACATCGTTGTTCTTTCTGCAGGAGATGTGATCACCGCAGATATGCGTTTGGTGGAGGCTTCCAACCTCCAGGTGGACGAATCGGCCTTGACCGGAGAATCGATGCCGGTATCCAAAGGCATCCATACCGTCGAAAGAGCGGCTCCCATGGCGGAAAGAACCTGCATGGTGTACAAGGGTACGGCAGTGACCAAGGGCTCCGGGAAGGGGGTTGTAGTGACAACGGGGCTCGATACTGAATTGGGTAAGATATCGACTCTGGTTGAAGAAGCGGAGGAAGAAGTCACACCCCTGGAAAAAAGGCTGGAGAAGCTCGGTCAAAAGCTGGTCTATGTCATGCTGTTCATCGCCGGAGTCGTGGCTGTAAGCGGGATAGTCAGGGGCAAGGACCTTTACTTGATGATAGAGACCTCGATCGCTCTGGCGGTTGCCACCGTCCCCGAAGGACTCCCCATCGTGGCCACGGTAGCCCTGGCAAGAGGTATGCTGAGGATGGCGAAGAGGAACGCCCTGGTGAACAAGCTGTCCGCCGTTGAGACACTCGGTTCGACCAACGTGATCTGCACCGATAAAACCGGTACACTTACGGAAAACAAGATGACGGTCACAAAGCTGGAGTTGGAAGACGGTGATTACGATGTGATCGGGGCCGGTTTGGAGAGAGAGGGAGAGTTCAGGTCGAAGAAGGGGATTATCGATCCAGGGGAGGTGAGATCGTTGGAAAGGATGCTCAAGATCGGCGTTTTCTGCAACAACGCCGCACTGAATGAGGGTGGCGACTTCGTAGGGGACCCCATGGAGGTCGCCCTCCTGGTTGCGGGTGAGAAAGCAGGTATCAAAAGGAAGGAATTGGTAGATAGGTATCCCGAGGAGAGAGAGGTATCCTTCGATCCCTCGACCAAGATGATGGCGACCTACCACGAAGAAAACGATGGGTATGTCGCGGCAGTGAAGGGGGCACCTGAAGCGGTGATAGAATGCTGTAGCAGGGTGATCGGACCCGATGGAGAGAGGGGATTCGATGAGCGGGAGAAAGAAAAGTGGCTTAGAAAGAACAGCGAGTTAGCTGAGGGGGGATTACGCATGCTGGCAATCGCTGAGAAGACGGTGGAGAATATGGATGCAGAGCCCTATGACGATCTGAAATTTCTGGGGCTCGTGGGGCTCATGGATCCTCCGCGTAAAGAGGTGAAGAGCGCTATAGAGAAGTGTAAAAAGGCGGGCATCAAGGTCGTCATGGTGACCGGGGACCAGGCTGCAACAGCTCGAAACGTGGGCTACAACGTCGGCTTGGTAGATGGGATGGACACCGACGTTGTCGAGGGGAGGGAGCTGAAAGAACTGGATGAACTAGACGAGGGTACAAAGAAGAGGATGATCGAGTCCTCCATATTCGCCAGGGTGTCCCCCGAGGAGAAACTTTTCCTTATCGACCTGCACCAGCAGAACGATTCCGTAGTGGCGATGACCGGAGACGGGGTGAACGATGCCCCGGCGCTTAAAAAAGCCGATATCGGGGTCGCCATGGGACAAAGGGGTACACAGGTGGCTAAAGAAGCATCCGACATGATACTCCAGGACGACAATTTCTCGACCATAACGAACGCGGTGGAACAGGGTCGTATAATATTCAACAACATACGCTCTTTCGTTTACTACCTGCTGTCCTGTAATCTGAGTGAGCTGTTGGTGATACTGCTGGCATCTTCCATGGACATACCTCTTCCTATATTACCACTCCAGATCCTGTTTTTGAACGTGGTGACGGATATATTCCCGGCTTTCGCTCTGGGTGCCAATAAGGGTGGTGAGGGGATCATGGGGAAAGAGCCGAGGAGACCGAGTGAGCCCGTGCTGACCCGAGAACACTGGCAGGGGATCGCAAACTACGGCCTGGTCATCACATTCAGTGTGCTGGGAGCCTTTTTATTGGCTTCTCTGCGTTTCGGAATGTACATCGACGGAGAAGTGAACTACAGGGTTGTGACGGTCTCTTTCTTGACATTGGCATTTGCCCAGCTTTGGCACGTGTTCAACATGCGAGAGAGAGGGTCCAGTGTGATCGATAATCCGGTAGTTCGAAATAAGTACGTGTGGGGCGCATTGGGACTATGTTTCGTGCTTTTACTAATGGCTACGTACCTGCCCGGGTTGTCCATGGTACTGAAGACGGTTGACCCCGGGTACTACGGCTGGATGATCGTAGCGGTCTTCAGCCTGTTACCCCTGATCATAGGTCAGATATGGAATTCGATACCGAAGAAGTGATAATATGTCGGAGATAGAGATAGAGAAAGTGGAATACTGTGACAAAGAAGCTGTAGAAGAGATCAGTTCCGAGATATGGGAGGGACACGACTATTTACCGAAGGTTTTCGACGACTGGGTTGCGGACGGAGGGTTCTACAAGGGGGTTTTGGAGGGGAAGGTGATCGGTGTGGACAAGTACACTAGACACTCTGAGAAGGTGATCTGGTTGGAGGGGCTGCGGGTACATCCTGATTACCAGAAGAGGGGATACGGTCGTGAGATAGCAGAAGGGGTACGTGAAATATTGGATAGAGAGGAAGATTATGATATCCTGCGCTTCATGACCGCGAAGAGGAACGTAGAGAGCATCCACATGGCCGAGGAAGCGGGATTCGAAAGGGTCTTGAGTCTTCATTGTTTGATATGGGAACGGGCTGCTGTGGATGGCGGTTTCGATGGTATCTCAAGGGTTGGCGTTGAATATCTGGATGAGGTATGGAATTTGATAAAGGGGTCGGAAGAGCTCCGGGAGAACCGTGGATTCTATATACCCAACTGGACCGCCTATGACATGGACGAAGAATTGGTCAGGGGGGAGATAGAGAGAGGTAAATGCTTCGCTTACTTGGAGGATGGAGATGTAAGTGGTGCGGCTTTCTACGATCACTATAGACCCTATGATATAATCACCATCCCTTTCCTATGCGGGAACGATAGGGTCGTTAGGGAATTGATAGACTACGGTCGCCACATGGTCGATTCCGAGGGGCACGATACCCTGGGCATAAAGACCGCCTCCGAGAGGATAAAGAAGATGGCTCTGGATGTGGGGATGGGGAGAACTGACTACGAAGAAGCCTTCATCTACGAGCTGCGGGTTTAGTGCATCTCCAAAAACTTTTTAGAGTGTTCACGGATTATGGTTCCGTAGAAGAAAAACAAGTGGTCTAATATGGAAGTGTACGGATATTCTGAAAGGGGAATGCTGAATTCTCTGATCTACGGGATAAAATGTTCCGGTAGAGAGTTAGGTATGGTCGATGATCTCCTTTCGAAGATCTACTTCCCGGCCAACAGGGTCGATTTCCATGTCAAAGATGTTAAAGTCCTCTTGGACCAGTCCTTCTCCGACTTCGGTAGGTCCGACGCTATTTTGTTGATCGAAAATAACGGGACAAAGATGGTCGTCTTCTTGGAGGCAAAGATAGGTTCGTCTCAAAGGTCCTGGAGGATATCCAAAGAATTCAACAAGTTCGAGAGCGGGTTGGAGAGGAGCAACGTTAGCTCGTCCAACATGTTCGTTCAGCTGCATCACAAAGCCAGGATGATATATGGCCTTCAGTTCAGGGGCAAAGAACACGTCAAATCGGGTGCGAGGCTGTCGAGATTACATTCCAAGGTTAAACGTAAGATAGGAAAGAACAAGGTGATCCAAAAGGCAGTTGACATGATAGAAGATTACTGTGATGAGACGCTGTTCATTTCGCTGGTACCAGACACCATGGATGAACTAGAGCATTTCTACGAGACGGTATTTAAGAACTACTCGACCTCGGAATTCCCCTTCGGTGAGATCGGCGTATGGGGATTTTTATCGTGGGAACAGGTGTTCGAATTCGCGGAGGAGAATGATCTTGAAAGTTTGTTAGAAAACTTTTCATTCAACGAGGACCTGATCTATTGAAATATACGTGGGTCGATGATCATGGAAATAGAAATCCAAAAGGTGGATGAAAGCGAGAAACATGTCTTGGATAGACTGCTGCAGCTCTATCTTTACGAGTTCAGCGTTTTCGAGGACAGCGACGTGAACTCGGATGGGGTCTTTGAATACGAGTACTTTGACGAGTACTGGGAAGACGATGACAGACATCCTTTCTTTATCAAGTGCGATGGTGAGCTCGTGGGTTTCGCTTTGGTCATGACCTCTAGACCTTCTTGGCTCTTCGACGAGAAGACGATACACACGATTACCGAATTCTTCGTGATGAGAAAGTATCGAAGGACGGGGGTCGGTAAATTTGCTTCGTTCAAGATATTCGATGAATTCGACGGCGAGTGGGAGATCTGGCAGCTGGACAAGAACATCGACGCGAAGAAATTCTGGCGTGCCGTGATAGACGAGTATACGGACGGTCAGTGGTTCGAAAGATGGGGGGAGAAGGGTCCGATACAGTACTTCGAATGTAAGAGGTGAGATGATGGATGAAAAAGAAAAGAAGAGGTGTGTGGATACCAAGGTGGTACACTCGGGTAAAGATGTGGATGAAGGGACCGGTGCACTTGTAGAACCGATCAGCCTGTCAACTACGTTTGAGAGGGCTGTGGACGGAAGTTATCCCAAGGGATTTATCTATCGTAGGAACAGCAACCCGAACAGGGATTCTTTGGAAAGGTGTTTGATGGACTTGGAGGGTGGTGTGGATTGTGCTGCCTTCTCTTCGGGTTCATCCGCTGCCATGTCGGTCTTTCAAAGCTTGGAGCCCGGAGACCACGTTCTAGCACCCGACGATCTTTACCACGGGACGGTGCATCAGATGGACGTGCTGATGGAAAGGTGGGGGATGGAAACGAGCTACGTGGATATGACGGATTTAGATGATTTTAGGGAGGGGATCCGAGAGGACACGAAACTCATTTGGATCGAGACTCCTTCGAATCCGCTTTTGAAGGTGACCGATATAGGAGCTGTCTGCGAGATAGCTCGTGAGAAGCAGATTGTGACCGCGGTGGACAACACTTGGTCCACCTCTGTTATCCAGAGACCGCTGGATTTGGGAGCGGATCTCGTTGTTTACTCTACCACCAAGTACTTCGGAGGGCACAGCGACGTGGTCGGCGGTGCGGTGATATGTGCCGAGGAGAGTGAAACGTTCGATAGGGTGAGAGACATCCAGATACACGGTGGGGCGACCCCGTCTCCCTTCGACTGCTGGCTGACCCGCAGGGGTATCAAGACGCTGGGAGTGCGTATGGAAAGGCACTGCAAGAACGCCGTGAAGATCGCTGAATTCTTGGAAGGACATGATGGGGTGGAGAAGGTGTACTATCCAGGTTTGAAAAGCCATCCGGGTCATGATATTGCCAGTAAACAGATGAAGATGTACGGCGGTATGCTGTCGTTTCAGGTGTATGGTGAAGAGGAAAAAGCTTTCGATGTTGCAGCTGGGCTTGATGTGTTCACACGAGCTACGAGTTTGGGCAGCGTGGAAAGTCTTGTGGAGCACAGAGCTTCTATCGAAGGTGAAGGGACGACTACTCCTGGAAATCTGCTGAGGTTGTCCGTTGGGATCGAAGACGTGGATGATCTGATAGTGGATCTTGACAGGGCGCTGGATAGAGGATAAACTATCTTATCGTAACCGTTGAAGTGATTATCGTTTGTGATCTATCATCTATATCGAAAACACAACTTTAAATATTTTAATCTAAGTTTCAATACAGGAAAGTAATGGGGATCCCATGAACAAAGAAGAAAACGATACCATCACATTCGATCCTGGACTTATAGGTCGAGAGGATGAGCTGGACGTCCTAAAAGATTGTTTTGATGATTCCCTTGAGGGCAGAGGATCCACCGTTTTTATCTCCGGTGAAGCCGGCATAGGAAAGACCAAGTTAGTGGGAGAGCTGTTGAAATCCGTGGAGGAAGAAGGAGGGATGCTTTTCCAAGGAAAGTGCCTTTCCAGTGATATCGAACCGCTGCTGCCGATAAAAGACGCACTGCGAGATTCACAGCTTCATCATATAATAACGAAAAACCCGCCCCCGAGGGTTTTATCAGCGTATCTCATGATCCAAGGAGGTCTGGTGGTAACTAAAGCCGAGAGAGAGGAGAAGATCGATGCAGACATATTCGCCGGTATGCTCCAGGGTGTCGGGAACTTCATCAAGGACTCGCTTTCCCTTATGGACGAGGACGGTATCGGGGGCCTCAACAGCATCTCTTATGGAAAGTACAATATTGTTCTTCAAATGATGGATAATCTAACCCTGGCGGCGGTGATCGAGGGTGAGAAAAGCGAGATACTGATAAAGGACATGAAAAGCACTTTGGATGGCATTGAACTCGAGAGCTGGTCAGGCGATCGTGAGGACGTGATTCACCTCGTACCGAAGGTAGAATGGTTCGTTAGATCGGGAAAGTACGACGGCGTGGATGTCGTAGACGACCCTAAGATCAAGCAGGAGAACCTCTTCGAGAACGTTCTGTTGGGGATCCAGCGTATATCCGAAGAGTCTCCGGTCGTTCTCTTTATCGACGACCTACAGTGGGCCGACCCGACGACACTGCATCTACTCCATTATCTATCCAGGAATACCCGGGATGACCGGGTTTTTATAGTGTGTACGTACAGAACGGAGGATATACTAGAAAAAACTGATGTATCCCAGGGGGTCCATCCCCTGAAGACCACAATACAGGATATGAGCCGGGAAGGGCTGTTCCAAGAGATCGACCTGGAGAGGCTTGACGATTCATCGGTTAAGGATTTTATCCGAAGAGCTTTGGAGAGAAGCGAACTGACCGAGAATTTTTTTTACGAGGTTTACAAGGAAAGTGAAGGCAATCCTTTCTTCCTGCTGGAGATAATACGTATGCTGGTAGAGGAAGGGCATCTGAAAAAGGAAGGCGGTATTTGGATAGCCGTCGGTGAGGTGGATGAGATAAACATACCGTCCAAGGTCTACGACGTGGTGGTCAGGAGATTGGATAGGTTACTGGAGGACCAAAGAGATATGCTGGAATGTGCCAGCGTGGTCGGAGAGGAATTCGAGAGCGATATCGTCGGTGAAGTGACAGGTTTGAGCCGGATGGACCTATTAAAGAATCTGGATAAGATAGAAAGGACCCATAATCTCATACATTCTATTGAGAGAAGATACAAATTCGACCACGGTAAGATAAGGGAGGTACTTTACAACGGCATGAACGAAGTGTTGAGAGAGGAGTACCACCGCATCGTTGCTGAAAGTTATAAGAATTTGTTCGGAGACCGCGGCGAGGAGATGATCAACAAGATAGGGCATCACTTTTTTATGGCCGGGGATCCAGAGGGGGGAAGATACCTGTCCATGGCGGGAGACATCGCCAAGGAAGAGTACTCGAACGAGGAAGCGGTGGATTTCTACGAGAAGGCTTTGGGATCTTTGGAAGGTGGGAAGAGGAAAGAGGTCTACAAGAAACTTGGTGACGTTTACTCTTTGGTCAGCAATTATGAAAAAGCTGGGGAGAACTACAAAAAAGCGCTTGAAATGGAGGATGTGGATTCAGAGAAGGCTGCCATCTACGTTGAATTGGGAAATCTGTACATCAAGATAAACGATCATGAAAAATCTTTGGATTATACGGAGAGGGGATTGGCACTGGTAGATAAGAAAAGTAAGGTCGGATGCAGACTGTTGGGCAATCTGGGGTTAAATAAGATGAGTGGAGGGGATTTCGTCGAAGCTAAAGGTGTGTTCGAGGAAGAGCTAAAAACCGCTGGGGAGATCGACCATACAGCGGAGATAGCCCAAGCGTATCTCAATCTAGGTACCGTCGAGTGGAGAACAGAAGAGTTCGACGAAGCGATACGGCTGCATCACAAAGCGGAGGAGCTGTATCAGAAGGTGGACGATGTGATCGGTTACACCACCACCATAAACAATCTCGGTATAATCTACGATCTAGTTGGTGAGCTGGAGAAGGCGTTGGAGTTCCTTGAGAAGTCCCTGGAGATCAACAAGAAGATGGGTTACAAATTCGGGGTGGCCCGGGTGTTGGACAATATGGGCATGGTGAACTATGATATCGGAAGATTGGACGAATCCGTGAGATGTCACCGCGAGAGCTTGGAGATCAGGAAAAAGATCGGACACCTCCGGGGGATACCCACGTCCATGAACAACCTGGGGGATGCCTACAGGCGAAAAGGGGAATTGGATAGATGCCTGGAGCTGCAGAAGGAAAGCCTGAGGTTGTACGAAGAGATCGGTGAATCCAGTGCCGTTGCGATGGTGATGAACAATATCGCTGAAGTGTACTACGACATGGGTGAATCGGGGGAAGCGCGGAGATATCACGAGAAGAGCATGGCTTTGTGTAACGAATTGGGAGAGAAACACACGCCCCTCTATGATTACTGCGGTATGGTGAACGTGTCTCTAGGTGATGGACTTGTATCCGATGCTTTGGATTATGCGGAGAGAGCCATCGAAACGGCAGGAGAGTTGAACGCAGTACGAGAGGGGGCCATCGCTCGCAGATTGTTAGGCAGGGCATACAGGATGAACGATGACCTAGAGAAGGGATTGAGAGAATTGGATAAGGCGGCGGATATAATCAATAAGATCAACGCACGAGAACAACTGCCCGATCTCTATTATGAATACGGTAAGATGTGGGAGGGGATGGGAGATATGGAAAAAAGTGAAATGTATCTGAAGAAAGCACTAGAGCTAGGGGGCGAGATGGGGATGAAACTGCTTGTCGGGAAGGTAGAGGGAGCTTTGAAGGAGTTAGCTTGACGGGACGTCCAGGTGTATGGTGGAGAGGAAAAGGCTTTCGATGTTGCAGGTGGGCTTGATGTGTTCACACGAGCTACGAGTTTGGGCCGCGTGGAAAGTCTTGTGGAGCACAGAGCTTCTATCGAAGGTGAGGGGACGACGACTCCTGGAAATCTGCTGAGGCTGTCCGTTGGGATCGAAGACGTGGATGACGGGGTTAGGGATCTGTCGAGAGGGCTAAAGAAAGTGAATGGTTGATAGCTATTGAAATATTTTTTTAGGGGTAAGAAGGCATTAGCAAAAATCGTATATTCATAAATATAAAAAATAAAAGGTAGGTAAGATGGGGATGTTCGGTTCCTACTGTTTTTACGGTTTGTATGTTCCTTTTATCAAAGCTTTGTCCAAGAGGTGCCCTTTCATCGCTTCCCTGAGCTCTTCCTTCGTTGCCCCTTCGGGCAGGTCGAGTTTTTTGTCAAGAGCGTAGAGTTTGAACCTATAGGTATGGATCTTATCTGGTGGATCCGGGCCACCGTAACCGATCTCGCCGAAATCGTTCTTTCCCTCGACCACTTCTTCAAATGTGATACCCTGGGAGATGACCATTCTTCCCGGATCGATATTCCAAACCAACCAATGAGTCCATATCTTACCTGCGGGCTCTTTCGCATCTGGATCGTCCATGACAAGCGCTAAAGATCTTGCTCCATCTGGCACACCGTAGATCATCAACGTAGGATTGATATTTTCTTCCTTGTAACCGTATTTACGGGGTATCTCGGTATCGGGCTGGAACACTGAACTTTCTAGTCTTAAATCTCCCATTTTTTCAACTCTCCTTTTAATTTATTATGTGAAGATGCCTATTTTTATTTTTTGGTCTTTAAGTTTTCAATTCAAAACCATCCAATTATAAATTGTTGGTGAAGAAAGTGTCCGTTTAATGAACCTAGAGAGGAGCTTTGAAGGAGTTAGCTTGACGGGACGTTACCGTAAATACTCCCGGCGTATCCGTCTATGTTCATCCTAACATTATATCCCTGGATGTCCTTTGTGGACGAGATCCTGAGTATGTCACCCGAGCGTACGTATTCAGTAGTTCCAGCTTGAGATATCCATTCTGTTTCTATTTGGGACGTGACCTCTTCACCCTCGGTGTTTAAAATAGTCAATTCCATACTTTCCTTTTCGATGGAAGATGGATCGTTCAGTACGATAGTGAAACTGGCATTTCCTACCCCGGGGTTCGACTGCTCTTCTTCGTAGTTTAAACGACCATCGACTGGATCGATCGTGCTGCCAGTGGGTAGACTCATGTACATGAAAGCTGCTACGAGTACAGTCGCAATCACAAAAATAGAGATAACGGTGATCACTAAAATAGCAATCTTCATGGTATCATCGTTATTCGGAGGTCTCAGGGGCGGCGGGGGAGGGGGTACTTTTTGAGGTGTCATTGTAACAACAAAATACAATTGTACAACGTTATTTGTATTTTTTTCAAAATGGAATAATGACTTATTTGTTAACAGCATCACAAATCTTTTTATAGATTTTTATGCATGCTGTTCTTATGGACGCTAAAGGGTACGTCTACGCGGTCATCGTATGGTTCACCTTCGGTATAGCGTCTTCTATCCTGGTGGGTGTGAGGAATAACGTATTTAACGGTATGTTCGACGACGGTATCGCAAGACTGTTGACCGTTGTGATATTGATAGTGTTCATATTGGTGATGACCTACGTTCTCCTGCACGTTACGGACATGATCTTCCAGGACAAGGACCTCTTGGTGATCGGTGTGCTGTGGGTGGTTTTAACGGTGGTTTTCGAGTTCCTTTTCGGTAGTTTCATCCTCAGCTCTTCATGGGAGTTCTTCGCAGCCGACTTCGACGTGATCCAGGGAGGATATTGGGTGTTGATATTATTTGTACAACTCTTGTCTCCGTTGGCGGTAGATATGGTGGAGAGATGGTGAAGTCGGTTGTCTTTTTCGAAAACTTAAGAAAAACTTAATAATGACTTACGAAATAATTTGTAATGTGTTCATATGGGACAATATAGGAGATGTATATTGGAATATATGTACAGCAGGGCGCGGAGGAACGAGTATGTATTCAGACCTACGACTTTTCAGAAAAAATTCGGCTTCACCGTTTACGTTTGGACGGTGTTGAAGCATCTCATGGACAAAGAGATCGTGGGTAAATACGAAACTAGAGAGGGTGTGAAGGGAAGCTACTATTACCTGGTAGATTACGAGAAGAAAGCCAGGGAGGAACTGTTGAGGAGAGGCTTGATCGACGAGAACATACTGAAGTGATAGGTCAGGACGATCGATGATATCTAGGGATGTGGGCAAAGCGATCACTGCAGGATCGAGATAGGATCATTCTAAGATAAAAAAGTTTGATCTGTTTAGTAGGACTTGTTGTTTTGCCTCACGAAAGGTTGGTAGAGGTGTAGAAAAATCGTGTTCCAAGGGAGCTGTATACGCTTTTCACCACTCCGCTTCCTCTTCGATCTCCTCGTACACCATCTGCATGAGGTATTCGATGTCCTCGTTCTCGTACTCTTGGTATCCGTTCTTCCCTCTAACCTTGGCTCTCATCAGCCCGTTATCGCTGGTGATCTCTATCGAACATAAGGTTTTATCCATTTTTTTCACCTAAATGGGCGAAAAGAGAGGGGTATAAGTATTTTGTGAAAACGTGGCCTTGATCTCCCGAAAAAAGTTTAGTAAAGTGGTGAAAGACGTGGGGTGGAGGATGACCACGAAGTTCCTCATCTTGAGTAGGGTGGGGGGAGCACTGGATGAAAAAACCCACTAAAAACAAACTATTAATAATGATAATATCTGAAAAGATTCATAACTTTTCTAACGATTATAAAGTTTATAATACCCGAAAACAATGATATCCAGAGCATGAAAAACTGTTAAACCACTGGAAAAAACTTGAGTTCGGTCTCCATAAAGAATAAAACCTCGCGTTGGATTCGAGTATTTATGTATAAAGATCTAGAAACATATTCATTCGAGATAGGTCCTATCAGGCCGCCCAGTGAAGGTGGTTCTAGTTCCCTTTTGATCAGACCTACCCGCAACTGTTCCTGGAACAGATGTGCTTTCTGTCCATTTTACGATGGTGAAAAGTTTCAGATCAGAGAAGTTGAGGAAGTTAAAAGGGATATCGATTCGGTTAGAAGTATCAAAGAGATGTTGTCAGAGGGTTCCAAAGGGGTGAATAAAGTCCCATACGACTGTTTATCGGTGGTTTCCAGATGGACGAAAAGCGGTGAGAAAACGGTGTTCCTTCAGGATTCGAACTCTCTGATAATGCCGACGGATCAACTGGTCGAGATACTGAAGTATCTGATGAAATCATTCCCCTCCATCGAGAGGATCACCTCCTATGCAAGGTCGGATACTATAGTGAGAAAGAAGATGAGTGAGTTGAAAAATGTTAGAGATGCTGGATTGACAAGATTACACGTGGGTTTGGAGAGTGGTGACGATGAAGTCCTGGATCTAGTTAAGAAGGGGGTCACCGCTGAACAGCATATCGAAGGTGGAAAGAAATCCAAGGAAGCCGGATTCGAACTCTCCGAGTACGTTATGCCCGGGTTGGGTGGGAAGAAGTTTTCGAAAAATCATGCATTGAGTACCGCTAAAGTTCTGAATGAGATCGATCCGGACTACATCAGGATGCGACCACTTTACGTTTATCCCGGGAGTGGTATCTACAAGATGATAGATCGGGGTGAGATCCAGGTCAACTCACCTCATGAAAGATTGGAAGAGCTCAAGACCATGGTCGAAGAACTTGACGTTTCTTCAAAACTCTGCTTCGATCACAGTTGGAACCGCTGGAGGAACAAGAAAGGTGGTTTACTCTTCGATATGGATTACGAAGGATATCAACTACCTGATGAGAAGGATAAAGTTCTGGAATTGGTGGAAGAGGGTCTAGAAGTTGACGAATCTCGTCATCAAAATCCTTTGTTTTATAGAGGAAGACATTAAGGATTATCATCCTCTTGTCTATCGGTTTCTAACTAGAAACGCTCAAGACATAACTCATAACAAATTCGTTATGTCCTCCTCCACTATTCAAAGACACAAAAATTTTGGCAAAAGATGTGTCTTTGAGTATAAAACCAAAAATTTAAACAGTGACCTGTTTAGCTCCTGGCTTATCATGAAGAAAGATAAACTTTCCGTGGACCTATCATCCAAGTACAGATGGATAATACTTACATTATTGTTTTTCACTATCCTCGTGGCATTCATGGGTAGATTGAGCACCTCTGTGGCCCTTAATGAGATAGGCGAAGGACTCGTATGGTCCAGGGCTGAACAGGGTTTCCTTGGAGGTGTTCTCATGGGGATCTTCATGATACCCTACGGTTTTTCCAACATATTTTTCAGCCCGAAAATAGATGAACACGGTTCAAAGATCATACTTTTTGGTTCTATGACTGGATGTTCTTTAGCAGTGTTCTTGGGAGCTTTCTTTGGTCATAATTATATATTATTCTTACTTTCCCGCATGCTTCTCGGTCTGTCCCAGGGAGTGTTGTATCCACTTGCAACTAAAGTGATCGCAGGATGGTTCGGAGCGAAAGAGAGGGGAAGAGCGAATTCTATATTCATGGTCGGAGCACCCATCGGTATCGCCATATCTCCTATCATCATGGGTCCCGTGACACAAGCATTCGGTTGGCAGTACTCGTTTTATATGGTTGCAGTTGTGGGTTTCATCTTGGCAGTACCTATATTCATTTTCATATCTGACTCTCCCAGGTCTAAAAACGATCCCGTTGGAAATGTTAGAAAAAACATCGATTTGCTGAAAGCTTTCAAAGAACTGCTGCAAGATCCTGATTTCAGGCAGATAACCGTTGGATTTACCGCAGTCAACACTGTGTTCTGGGGTACCACACTTTGGGTGCCGTCCTACCTCGAACAGACCACGGGTTTGAATTTAGGGGAAAACGCCTACATGGCCGCGATTCCCTACATCGGTGCATTTTTAGGTATGTTGATAGGTTCGTGGATCAGTGACTTGAAAGGAAATGCGGATGGGATCATAATGTTCTCGCTGTTCACTTCTGGATTGATGATAATCATCCTTACATTTTCACCGATATCCGGTTCGGGGATGGCAATATTCTTACTGTTTCTAGTGTTCTTGACCGGACAATTGGCTCCTCCTCTGTTCTTCACCAAACTTCAGAACAACATCCACGGACGTGAATTGGGTTCTGCGACCGGTTTGATGAACGGCATCGCTAACTCCTTCGGAGTGATGGGTCCCGTGAGCGTTGGAGTGATGATAGCTTTGACCGGCTCCTACGGTCTCGGGCTGGTGGTTCTTTCAGTTATTGCCTTCACTGGGTTGATCGGCTTTAGACATTTTTTATGAGATGGTGAATGGTGGTTTAACGTATTTAAATACTGTTTAGTGAGTTTGAGTTTGTTTTATTTGGTTAATTTTAGAGTTTTTACATGATGTTTTATATCACCATAGTTCATGGAAATGGGTATGATAGGCCAATATAGTTTCTTGTATAAATCCACAGAGTTAATATATTGTAGCGTCATAATCATATAGATTAAATAGGTGAAAAAAGCATGAATAAATACAAAGCCGTGCTCGAGAAAAAAAGTGGGTTCGAATCAGAAGTGAAGATGAGAGATTTTACCATCACTATAGATGAGCCAGAAAAGGTTGGTGGGACCAACAAGGGACCAAATCCCATCGAAGTTTTACTAGCGTCGTTAGTGGGCTGTTTGGACTTCACCGGAACCATAGTGGCTAAGCAGATGGGATACGAACTAGAAGATTTCATACTTGAGGTCGAAGGAGAGTTGGATCCCCGTGGAGTCATGGGAAAACCCGATGTTCCAGCAGGATTACAGTCTGTTAAAGTGGTTGTGAAAGAGGTTAAAGGTATCCCCGAAGAAAAGAAATCTGAATTTTTAGAGACCGTTCAAGAAAGATGCCCGGTCGATAACACTCTAGCGAACGGTGTTTCCGTGGACGTTAAGTGGTGATCATAGTGGTGTTGAAGATAGATCCGAGCGTGTTGGAACCGGGGGACATAGGCGAAAAAACCGCTCGATTGGAGATGGAGCATAAAGAGGCCGTTGAAATCGTTAGAGATGTGTGTAAAAGGAACAGTTTCGGTATACTTGTGGAGTTCTCACCCTCTGAGGTTCTGAATAAAAAAGTAGGAGCGCATCGGGATCCATATTATGTATTGGGTGCCTGTAATCCAAAGGTCGCTGATAAAGCTCTTGATGTGACGATGAAGATAGGTGGACTTTTCCCGTGTAACATGGTGATCTGGGAAGAAGAACCAGGAGTACAGACCGTTTACCATTTCTCTATAATGAAGGCCGCTCGATTGTTGAGTATGGCTCCAGATAATGATGAATGGCAGGAGATAGTCGATGAGACTGGAAAGAACGTTGAGGCGGTCTTCGATGAGTTGAGATCGCATAAATAGGTTACAAAAATCGTAAGAGTTTGTATCTGCTAAGTTTTTAGGGAATCTGTACTCTCCTTTTTCAGGTCTAAATGGTGCTGGTGAGAACAGGTTTCTCCTTCATCTACACAACACCTATATCTAAACCTTTGAATCAGATGAATTAAGTAAATTGAACCTCCGATACCAATGAGTTTTAAAACACAGTATATACACATATATCTTTGATATAAACACGATTATTAATAAATATTGCTGTCGATCATTAAAGATGTGTTGTTCTCCAAAAATTTCGTCAAATCTACTGGAAAACTAAGCAGTTTTCCATCGAATATGGGAACAAGTTCCCATTTTATTGGAACAAGGTTCCAACACGTATCAGAATTTTCATAAAAAATTCTAATTTAGTTGGAATTTATAATTCCAACGAAAGCAGGAATTTGATTCCTGCGTAGTTTAAGTAGTGATTCTGATAATCATTTTATGGGATTATCTAACGATGACATAGAGAAAATAATCTCCTGGATAGTAAAACATGGTTTCGATCCCGGAAAAGTTCGAGACGGTTAGGGTTGAAATCAGATATTTGGTGATTAACGAATATCGTTTTATTGTGCTTTTGCTTATTTGAGATGAATATTAATACTTTAGAATATTGATATTAAACTGTCTTTTTGGCATGGATTATCATGTTATGACAATGTTTAACGCGATTATGAACTGGAAAAGACCAAATATCCTGTCTGAATTTCGAACACGGATATATGATAATGTTTTGGGTTATTAGAAAAAGTATATTTGATAAACATTTAATATAAGACAGTCGTTGTTTATACAAAAGAGGATAAGTGTCATGAGTAAATTTAGATGTACAGTATGTAATTGGGTGTATGATGAGGATAAAGAAGATGAAAGGTTTAAAGATCTTCCAGATTCTTTTACGTGTCCGGTCTGCGGCGCACCAAAATCTGCCTTCAAACCGTATCTACTGACAAAAGACACCTACGATTCCAGGTCCGTCGATGGTGTAAAAGTAGAGCTCGTACCACTCTACGTTTTCTGTCTTCTTGTTTGATATGTTATCATAGGATTTGAATGTGACGTGGGGGGGGAATTGAATGATGGGGGGTTCGGTTAAACGTGAATGGATTACGAGAGTTTGGTGGGTGGAAAGTGTTTTCAAACCGAATATAAATTATTCAATAATTAAATCGTCGTTCGTATTCTTTATGGGGGAGCCATTCTAGAATTATCGAGATCACAACGACTTCATCTTTCGCTACTGAATACAATAATCTTCATGCCTTTGGTAGATTATATTTCCAAAGGTTATCGATGAAATAGGTATGGTCGTTCTAAAAGGTAAAAAAGCGATCAGGGGTATGAGCTCAGGTGTTTTTAAAATGGAATTCATCCGTTCACTATCTTCTCAAACAGTTCATCATCCATCCAGAACCCTTTTTTTCTCAATTCTGTTACAACTTTCTCTAAATTTTGTATCATGTTCTCTTCTGAGGCTTTGTCTAGGATTCCTAATGTTCCCATTACCTTTAGACCATGTGTGGTAGCTGTTCTTCTTCCTGCAAGGTCGTCGATCAGGAGAAGGTCTGCATCAAGATCTTTTGCCAACAATATCGCCTCGCTTTCGCCCTCATCTAGATACTCCATCAGGATCTGTTTAGCTGTATTTTTGTCTACACTTTTGTTTTTTATCCAGTCAAAGGTCTTTATCTCACTACTACCTGGCAGGTCTTCTTCTATAGAAGTCAATTCTTGATACACTGCTTCGGGGATATAGATCTCTTTGAAAAAAACCTGTAAAATGTCTAACCGGTTCACACGGGATAGGTGTATCAACGGACCTGAATCGCTGACGACTATCATCACTCAATCCTCTTCCAAGTCTCCCTGTCTTTTTCTAGTTCATCTGAATCATAATTGAGGGGTATATTTCTCTCCTTGAGAAGAGCCATCATCTCTAGTTTAGCCAAACCCAAGATCTCCGCAGCTTTCCCCAGCGAGATCACACCTTCCCGGTAGAGTTCTATGATGAAACTTCTAGTCACAGTTTCAGACAACCCTCTTTCATCGGTTTTACAGATGTTCAAGATAGACCTGGGTAGCTCGATCTTTGTTTTTACGGTGTCCATGGATCTTACCTATATCTCATATCGATTCTATAGTTATTTAAGTTTTCTTCCTGATAACTTGTTTATCTAAATAAATCAGCTTAAAAAGATTACTATGTCTTTTTTCAATAGCGGTTGTTTTGATTAAGAAAGTTTGGTGGAGGTGGGGGTGTAAGATGTTTTAGAGCTGAATATAAATTATTCAATAATTAAATCGTCGTTCGTATTCTTTATGGGGGAGCCATTCTAGAATTATCGAGATCACAACGACTTCATCTTTCGCTACTGAATACAATAATCTTCATGCCTTTGGTAGATTATATTTCCAAAGGTTATCGATCTCGTACTTTTGTATGTATTTTTTTGGAATCAGCTTCTTAGGTATCTGAATACCACAAAATGCGTCTTCAGCTATATCATCAAATGCTCTATCCAACCATCTCTTCAAATTGTGGTCTTCTGTTGTTGATTCTTCTAACTTTTCGTATGCTTCTTTTATCTTCTGCTCTGCAAAAACTACTCTAGATTTCAAACATAATCACCTAAATAATTCACCTTACAAAAAGAGACTCTTGCTTGAGATATTTTTTTACTAATCCTGGATTCCAGATCCAACATATCTTTCCTTCTTTATCTCTAGCGATTTTCGATGATTCGAGAAGATACTGGTAGATAACATCAAAGGTTTGATACATCATCTTCTTAGGAAGATGTTCCCATAACGCTCTTTTTTTATATTCCCCACTATGTTCTTTTATGAACTCTTCGACCATCAGAACGGTATCGAGCTGTGGGTAATGTAGGACATCATCGGAATTCGATACAGACATTTACAACACCTATCTATTGTTATATAAGTATATACAACAAACTGAGTAATATAACTTTTGGTTTTTTGAGATTTGGTTCGAACAAATCTTTCCGTTCGTATTCTTCAAGAGACGTCAATTTCCCTTCTGCTTCATCCTTCAAACCATGGGCGATCTTTTTCCTCAGTTTTTCATCGACTATGAGTTCAAGAGTTTCTATACGTTGTTCGAGTTCAGCTATCTTTTTTTGTGTCGCTGTATCAGGCATTATAACACTTGGCTATCCATTTTTTATCGTTTTATTAAAAAGGAGGGTGAATATGTACCTTTTTCCCATCTCCTGATGACCTTTGTGGTTTCCTCCAGATTTTCACATGGATTCTACATTTTTTCCATTACGAAAGTTGGCGGTGGAGTAAGGGTAAGCGGGTATCAAGCAAGCAGTAACCCCACTCGCCACTCCTCTCCCGACCCACTCGTAAACCACCTCCAGCAGATATCCCCTCTTCTCCCACGCACCTCGCCTAACAAATAATATTTTAGAAGGTCCCCGCCGGGTATGTTACGGCCTATAGCTGCTGTCCCGACGAGGAGAAGGGCACCGACACGAATGACGGAAATATACATGACCACTGCATGACTAGTGCCCGTAGAGGCGTGGTCGCGGTTATTGAAAAAAGGAAGATAAACCATCTTCCACACCTCTAATTATCTTAATGGTGATTGACATTATTTATTATTTTACATTAGTTGATCAAAGAGCAGGATATTAAGCGGTGACAGACCAGCATTTAGATATATCAACAAAAATTATATTTAACACTTTTCAATACTGGCTTGGTAAACTATGCTAGACCGGGACTCTGTTATAGAAAATGATATCTCACCGATATACGATAAAGATTTCATACAATGCCTGCAGAGGGTCCGAGAGATAACGGAAGATGAAGACTTGGTGATATGCGTTGATAGAGTGCTGAGCATCGTAGAATCTCACAAGGATTTAGAATGATGATAAAACTCCCTACCCTTTTTTCTTTTTTAAATCTTTAACCAGATAGTTGATCCTGTCCATATTTTTTTTGATCTCATCTATCTTTTCTTCCTCTCTCCCCCTGATATAATCTAAAACATCGTTCAAAGAACGGCCAAGTGAATAGACGTGATACGGTCTGCCCTTGCCCTCTTTCTTTACCTCGTTCTTCTTCAGCCACCCCTTAGCTCTGATGTCGTTGATCGCTACGGAGACTTCGGGCTGTCTGAGGTCCGTTGCTCTTTCCATCTCACTTTGAGTACACTCTTCGTTAGAGAATAGATAAGAAAGTACGATCGCAGTATTCTTTTTCATCCCGGTCCGTATCAACCCACCGATCAGATCTTCATGCTTTTCTTCGAATCTTTTCGCCATTTTCTAAAACACCGAGTTAATATAAATAGAACATAGATATATTTCTTTCCCTTACGTAAAGTGGTGAAAGACGTGGGATGGTGAATCTAAAGAGAAGACCGCACCTTATAAAAAAGGGTGATCTTCTCCCACGCACCTCGGTTTAATATGTGTTTTTGGTAGTATCTAATAGTTTGGTGGGGATTTGAATGTGAGGGGGGTTCGGTAAAATGTAAATTGATTACGAACAACGTCTGTTTTGGATTACAATCTGCGTTTGGTAACTACCGGATTTCATCCTACGTTCTTTTTCGGAATTTAAGAAATTCCAAACGATCATTGGAAGATGCTATCTTCCAATTATGTTAGGATTAAAATCCTTACAACCATTAGAATAACCTGTTATTCTGATTAGGTCTCGGTCGAAGACACTCGAGACCAGACGGCGTTCGTAATACGAAAGTTTGTTAGGTGGAGGAGAAGAGAGGGGTGAAATGATATTTTTTTCACTTTAGTTCTCATTGCGGGATTGGTTTAGTCGATCTTTCC
>CAZHUM010000015.1:18733-38574 GCA_964535805.1 uncultured Thermoplasmata archaeon | reverse complement strand
GTGGAAACCATAGCAAATTTCCACAATGTCAAAACTATAAGCGAAGGTGGCGCTGTCAATAGAATTTACAACGAAGACGCGACATGGATAACTCAAACTGCTGTAACGGACGATAGGTCAGTAAATGACCACGGCATAATTGGTGACGGAGAGCTTCTCACCGTCATGGACAGCGAGTTGAGAACAACCCACGAGATGTTTGAAGACCCTGAAGGAGACCCAATAGGTGACGACCATCGTAAGATACAGAGCCAACAGGCGTACGGTGGCGGGGTTGTAGGAGATGGCAATTACCACGGAACCCACGTTATAGGCTCGGTACTCGGTGATGCACCCGATGGAGGTAACTACCTCACCTATAACTTGCATGACGGAAATGCAATCGGTGCTAGATTGATCTTCCAAGATATCGACGATACCGATGATGCAAACGGAGCGGTTGCTCCACCCGACGACCTCACGCAGGCATGGCAGGATTCATACGATGCTGGAAGTAGAGTGCATACGAACAGTTGGGGTGGAGGAAGTGGATACACTGGATATGCCTTACAGACAGATGATTTCACATGGAGTAACAAGGATTACAACGTTTTATTCGCCATGGGGAACGCAGGCGATGCAGCGAATTCCATCTCAGAGCAACCTGAAGCAAAGAACGCAATAAGCGTGGGTGGTGTCACAAACAATCCCGACCACAACACAATGTATGCGAGTAGCAGTAGAGGTTATGCCGACGACGGCAGGATAAAACCGACTGTTCTCGGTGTTGCCCAGTACGTCACATCCGCAGACAATTCTGGTGATACAGCTTACACAGATCTAACGGGAACCAGCATGGCCACACCCGGAATCGCAGGCCAGGTAGGACAGATTAGGCAGTATTACAACGAAGGTTGGTATCCAACGGGCTCAGAGAATTCACCTGATGGATTCAACCCCAGTGCAGCCCTATGTAAAGGCACCTTAGTGAACGGTGCTGTTGAGATCAACGGTGATGGTGCATACACCAATGATGCCAGGTATCCCAACGGAGACCAGGGGTGGGGTCGAAGCAAGCTGGAAGATGTACTTTATTTCAACGGGGATGCAAGAGTTTTAAAGATATACGACTCTTGGAACGAAGGTAACGAATTATCAACTGGAAACACGTATTCTGATACATTCGAGATAGTCGATGCTTCGATACCTGTTGAGGTAACACTTGTATGGACCGATTATGTCGGCGGTGACGGAGCGGATCCAGCATTGGTCAACGATTTGGATCTTGAGGTATGGAAACCCGGCGGAACGAGATACGTCGGAAATGCATATACAGGATACAATCCCGGCTATTCTCAAGATGACCCAACTAGCAATCCATGGAACGGCGGTAGAACTGGTGAATGGGACGGTCTTAACGTTGTTGAGAATGTTTTACTTCTGCCGAGTCAGAATGGTGTAGAAACAGGCACATACGATCTCACAGTAACTGCAAATAATGTACCTAGCGGTCCTCAACCATTCGCTTTGGTCATAACTGGTGGATTAGGTGTTTCATCTGTTATACCTCCCAGCATAGAGATAACCGCCCCTAATGGCGGAGAATATTGGGAACAGGGCACAACACAAACGATCACATGGACTACAACCGCTGGAGACGGTACTATAACCGGTGTGGACCTGGAATACAGCACGGACAACGGCGGAAGCTGGACCACGATAGTCAGTGGAACAAATGACGACGGCAGCCACGATTGGTCGGTTCCGTTTGAACCCAGTGACCAATGCCTTGTAAGAGGTACCGTCTACGACGATACCCCTTCGAGTGGATCAGATACCAGCGATGGAACCTTTACTATCGATTACAACACACATGCAGTGGGAACATTATCTTCATCAAACGGTGGAGGATGGAACTTCGTTTCATTCAATCTAGAGGCGAACGGGGATAACTACGCACAAGCGAACGATCTGGTTGGAATACTAGACGATACAGAATATGGTATACCAAGCAATTACGATAAAGTAATATCCTATGATGCAAACAGCGAAAAATGGTACAGCTATGTTCCTGGAAGAGATGGTAAATACAACTCGTTATCGACTTGGGATCGGACGAAAGGGATTTGGATCCACATGACCGCCGACGATTCTTTGACTGTGGAAGGAACGATACAAACTAGCACGGACATAACACTTTATCCAGGTTGGAACATGGTAGCGTATCCCAGCAGTACTTCAGGTAATAATAATCTGCCCCAAGACGTATCAAAGGTAGGATACTACGATGCTGCGGCGGAGTACAACATGGCGTACGATAACAATCCACACCAAGGAGGCGGCTACCAGTTCGCCCCTGGCGAAGGATACTGGGTATACAACGATGCGGATACAAGTGTTTTATGGACTGTGACCTACTAAAAAAACATTAAACCCCCTTCTTTTTTCTATTATATTCGTTATTTAATTCAAATCAACAGAGAGAATAGAATAGTAGCGGTGAGTATGAAACCGATTTTCAACACCATTGAAATCTTTATCATTTTAAACCATACTATCGTGCCTATAGCTACGCAACCGAAAAGAAGGGCTGAATATAGATTGGGTATTATATATACTGGTACTATCAATATTGAACCCGATGCTACGTACATCATGAGATCCTTGGTTCTCCCGCCCCTTTTATCCAGCTCTTTATCACGCAGTACCGTTTTAAAGTAAGAAAATAGAGCTATGGCCAAAAAGATCCATGTGGCTATCAATAATATTTTGAAATGTATCGGAGGTGCACGGGATATATACTCTTTCGAAGCGTAGATGAATTCTCCGCCTTCATATTCCATGATAAGTGCTTTCCAGCTACCAGGTGTGTATATACCCATAAGCATTGCAAATACGCCGTATAATCCGAGGACTATACCCTCTCTCTTCGACCCCCCCCATCCGCGGTAAAAAATCGAGATAAGAATCCAAATTAGGCAGATAAAGAATGCTTTCCATCCGAGAACAACGGATAAGAAAAGTGCAGTAAGAGCAAAAGATGCAGCTAATTGCTTGTAATGGTATTTTGGAACGATACCGTTGGAAAGAGGATCATCCCTCTCTTCATCCCTGTTGAATGCGAAGAGTTGGTCTATGAGAACATCGAATACTATCATTAGCATGATAGATATGATTAGGAAAAAAACATACGGGAAGTGGAGAACATAGAACGGATCAACAGCCAGTCCCTTTGAGAAATCATGGTCGATAAGGTGGATGGATGCAACACCCAATAGTCCACAGACGGAAATCATGATAACACGAGATATCTTTGATGTTCTAACCATGGCGATGAAATGTTTACGATAATTGAGATAAAGGGAAACACTCGCGAAAACCACGGTCAAAATTATGAAGAATGCCCCCATCATAAGATTCCTCTGCTGGAGAGCTAGGCTCTGGACTAGACCGATGACACCTGAATTGGGTTGCGGGTATATATGATAGTAATCGTAATTGTGGGCTTCGAAGAATCTATAGTATTTTGTGTAATACGGTAATGTGAAGCGGTTGAATACTATCACGCCTCTCCCCCCAATGCTTAATATCCACATGAAAGAACCTATGAACCATGTGACCAATCCGATTCCAAAAAAAGACAGTATCACCTTTGAAATAGATCTAAAAACATCCTTTACCGCGCCGCCGTGAAAAAAGTCTTTGATCTTAGCAGGCAATTCCGTTTTTAAAGCCACGTAGAAGGCACTACCGATCATCATCCCATACAGCATGATCAAGATCCCGTTGCTGCCAAATTTAGAAAGATAGAATGGATTCCATAGATTGGTGAGTAAAGGAAATATGTTATCGACACTTTGGTAACTGTACTCTTCGATGAGTACTACCCCAGATTTCCCGAAAATGAAATAATCTATCAGCGGAGGAGTTATCAAAATCCAGAACCCGAAGAGTATAACATTCCATATCTTTTTTATGGAACTCCTGGTGATGCCATATATGACTAGAGCCCCCATCAGGATCTCGGGATAGGAAAGTAGAACATGCTGGGCCATTATGTTCAACGTGTAGGTACCGTACCCACTAATATACGCTTCCAAAAGGGATCTGATAACACTAACTATGAAAATATAGATTACCGCAGAGGAGAGGCTGAATCTGTCCTTCTCAATAAAATCCAAAATTTTTTTTGAATAGGATTTATCATCATCTTTCATTTCAACGGATTAGATGGATTATCTTTAATAAACCTTACTTAATGGTCGGCTTTTAAAAACCATTGTCATCGACAAATTCGACAAATAAACGAATATTATATATACATATAATTCCTTACTATTTTTGAACGAGGGTGTATGCTGTATCTACGGATGAACAGATTTATATAATAGTTACCTTTAGCTCCTAAAACACTTGCTTCCCTTTGGGCCTGTAGCTCAGCTAGGTAGGATTGAGTACCCACGCTCTTTCCCTAGAAAGAGCATCTGGCTTTTAACCAGGTGGTCTGGGGTTCGAATAGAGTTGTCATCAGGCAATTCCCGAAAATCCCCACAGGCCCATCCGAAATAGGAACAGGCATAGAGTCCTGAATATTAAACGAGATGGAGAGACTTGCGTATGCACCTAAAAAAGAAAAACACCCCGGGGGAATAGTATGGGAAAAAAAGTCAACATAATGAACCACGACCTTGTACCGGAACACGATCTCGTTCCGAAGGAAGATGAAGAGGATATTCTGAAAAAATTGAATGTACCTAAGAACAAACTACCCAAGATATTGAAGTCTGACCCTGTTATCAGACAGATGGAATCAGTCCACGGAGATATTGAAGAGGGAAGATTGATCGAGGTCAACAGGATCAGCAAAACAGCTGGTGTTGCGAAAGCATACCGTCTTGTAATAAACCGCTAAAATTCATCATGGATGTGAAAAAAATATGAGAGAATTAGTCGATGCCTTCTTTAGAGAGGCGAGCGTAGTCAGCCACCATTTAAATTCATTTAACGATTTTTTACCGGCCATGGACAACCCTAACAGTAGGGCACAGAAGATAATAGATAACATAAGGATCGGTTTCCCGGAGGAGGGATGGGGTAAGATCAGACTCGATCCGGAGAAAGTTGACGGAAGGGATATCGAACTAAGGGTCGGTAGGAGCCGAACTGAAGATGGAAGGATAGACCCAAACTCCGAAAGAACCATCAGGTTCATGAAACCAATGGTCAAGGAGGCCAGTGGGTCACAGCATAAATTAACACCCATGGAGGCACGCTTGAGAGATCTCTATTACGAATCAGAAGTGCAGCTTAAAATAAGCATGATAGAGGACGGCATCGAAGAGGAACCCCTATGGTTAACCATCGGCAAGGTCCCGGTGATGATCGGTTCGAAGAAATGTAACCTTCATCCAGATAACATCGATGGTACCATGGAGGAGATCTTGGATGTGGATATCGAGAGCCAGGAATATCAAGAACTTACTTATGAAGATAAATTGATAAAACTCGGAGAAGACCCAGCAGACCCCATGGGTTACTTCATCGTCGGTGGTACTGAGAGAAATCTCATGGCCGTGGAGGATATGGCCGCGAACAGGGTCATGTGTGAGATAAACGAAAAGTACGGTCGTGAGATAGAAGTAGCCAAGATATTCTCCCAAAGGCATGGATATCGTGCGTTGACCGTGATGGAAAAGAAGAAAGATGGGATGTTGAAGGTATCCGTCCCTGCTGCGAGAGGGGACATCCCGTTGGTAGTGCTTATGAAAGCTCTAGGCATGGACAAGGACGAAGAGATATACAATGCGATAGTCACAGAATCAGGCATGGCAAGCCTCGTATTCGCAAACATAGAGATGTGTCAGGAAGAGGAAGAATATTCACCCGATGGGGTCTACACAAAAGAAGATGCCATGTCATACTTGGAAAGAAAATTTGCAACGGGTCAGGCGGAGGAGTACAGGAGGCGTAAGATAGATTCTATCCTCGATAGATCATTACTTCCCCACCTCGGAGATCACGAAGATTCTAGATACAAGAAAGCGGTCTTCTTAGGTCGGATGGCACGCGCTATTTTAGAATTGGCCAGTGGGAAAAGAAAGCCTGACGACAAAGATCACTACGCCAACAAGCGTTTGAAATTAGCTGGGGACCTGGTAGCGGATCTTTACAGAGTATCTATAGTTAATATATTGAAGGATCTAAAATATCAGTTGGAGAGGAACTACGGCAAGAAGGGTGAGATAAGGATAAAATCATCCATAAGACCCGATCTACTGTCAAATAAACTAAAACACGCCATGGCTACCGGTAACTGGGTAGGGGGAAGAACAGGGATATCACAGTTGCTGGACAGGACGACGAATATGAGCACGGTCAGTCATCTTAGGCGTGTAAAATCACCTCTATCTAGGAGTCAACCACATTTCGAGGCAAGAGAACTTCATCCCACCCAGTGGGGTAGATTGTGTCCGAACGAAACACCTGAAGGTCAGAACTGCGGTCTGGTGAAAACATCCGCGTTGATAATAAACGTATCAAATGGGACGGATCCCATGGAGGTCAGGTGGCGCCTGTACGATATCGGTTTAGAGCAGATAAGCAGTGCCGAAGGAAACGTGACCAAGGTATACCTGAACGGAGATCTGGTGGGTCTGGTGAATGATCCCAAAGAGTTCGTAGAGGAAATACGAAAAGAAAGGCGAAAAGGCATCATCTCGGGCCAGGTGAATGTAAGATACGACATCAGGATGGACGAGGTCATAATCAACTGCGATGAAGGTAGGGTTAGAAGGCCTCTACTGGTAGTAGAAGACGGTCATGTGAATCTGACCGCGGAAATGAGACAAGAGGTGATCGAGGGGAGAAAGAGCATCAACGAACTGTTCCATGAGCGTGTGCTTGAATGGATCGATGCCGAGGAAGAGGAGAATGCATACGTTGCGGTGACTCCCTGTGATGTACCCGATAAATGTGATGGATGTGGAGCATACCTTTCGAACGCTGATGTATGGTGGAGTAATATCGGCAGTGGGGACAAGACGGCCAAGCTGGAGTGCAACAAATGCGGTCATATCATTGATCAGGAACTGAAAATTGAGAAAGATCACACCCACCTGGAGATAGACCCTCTTCTTATACTGGGTGCATCCACGGGATTGGTGCCTTACGCCCCTCACAATGCAGCCCCACGATGTTCTATGGGTGCGAACATGATGAAGCAGTCTTTAGGACTCCCATCTTCGAACTACAGGCGCAGACCGGACACTAGGGAACATCTCTTACACTATCCTCAGATATCGCTTCTTCAGACGAAAACAATGGAACACGTCAACTACAACAAAAGACCCGCGGGTCAAAATTTCGTGGTCGCTGTTATGTCCTACCATGGCTACAACATGGAGGACGCATTGATATTCAATAGAGCGTCGATCGACCGAGGGCTAGGCCGCTCGACCTTCTTCAGAACTTACACCACCGAGGAGAGAAGGTATCCCGGAGGCCAGGAGGATCATTTCGAGATACCAGATCCCGATGTAAGAGGCGCAAGGAGCGATACGTTCTATAAACATCTGGATGAGGACGGCCTTATCAGCCCGGAGACCAAAGTGAACGGAGGCGACGTTCTAGTAGGAAAGACATCGCCGCCGAGATTCCTCGAAGAGGACACGGATTTCATGGCTCCTCAGAAGAGAAGGGAAACCTCTAAGATAGTAAGGCCTAGGGAGAAAGGATGGGTTGATTCCGTCATGCTAACAGAATCACAAGACGGCAGCCGATTGGTCAAAGTCAAGGTCAGGGATCAGCGTGTACCCGAATTGGGTGATAAATTCGCATCCAGACACGGACAGAAGGGGGTCATCGGTAAACTGGTAGAACCGGAGGACCTTCCATTCACCGATAACGGACTCGTTCCGGACCTGATATTGAATCCACACGCTATCCCCTCAAGGATGACCGTAGGACACGTTCTAGAGATGCTCGGGGGAAAGGTAGGCTCCATGGAAGGCCGATTTGTCGACGGCACACCGTTCAGTGGGGAGAGAGAAGAATCGCTAAGACAATCACTGGTAGACGCGGGTTTAAAACACAACGGTACGGAGGTGTTCTACGACGGTCGGACAGGAAAGATGCTGCAGGCGGAAATCTTCACGGGAGTGATATACTATCAGAAACTGCATCATATGGTGTCGGGTAAACTGCACATGAGATCCCGTGGGCCAGTACAGATACTCACCAGACAGCCCACTGAAGGAAGATCTAGACAGGGTGGTCTAAGGTTCGGTGAGATGGAAAGAGATTGTTTGATCGGTCACGGAGTAGCCATGGTCATCAAGGACCGACTGCTCGATCAATCCGACGGTACCACGGAGTACATCTGCGGCAACCCGGATTGTGGTCACGTAGCCATACTAGACAGCAATGGAGAACTCAGGTGTCCGGTGTGTAATGAGCGTTCAAACGTTCATCAAATACAGACAAGCTACGCGTTCAAATTGCTCATGGACGAGCTGAGATCGCTTGGAGTAACCATGAGATTACAACTGGAGGAGTTAAAATGAGACGAAGAGGTATTTCAAAGAGGGTATCACGCATCAGGTTCGCTTACATGTCACCAGAAGAGATAAGAAAATTATCCGCCACTAAGATCATCACGCCAGATACATACGATGACGATGGATTCCCCATAGATATGGGGCTGATGGATACGCATCTGGGTGTTATTGAGCCGGGACTCAGATGTAAGACCTGCGGTGGGAGGGTGGATCAATGTTCAGGGCATTTTGGCTCTATAGAATTGGCGATGCCCGTTATCCATGTAGGCTATATAAAAGAAATCAAAAAACTCCTGCGATCGACATGCAGCGACTGCGGCAGGATACTCATGGAGGACGAAGAAAGGGATCAGTACATAGAGGAGATGAAGAGTCTGGAAGTACTGGGCGGCGATCCCCTGGACATGCGAGCTCTAGCTAAGGAGATATCCAAGACGGCTAGGAAGAACAAGATATGTCCTCACTGTAAGACTGAACAGGGCAAGATCATGCTCGACAAACCCACTACGTTCAGGGAAGGCAGCACGAAATTGACGCCGAAGGAGGTACGAGCTAGGTTGGAAAGGATACCCGACGATGATCTGATACCCTTGGGGATGAACCCCGATGTGGTGAGACCGGAATGGCTGGTACTATCGGTCCTTTTAGTTCCACCGGTGACGGTCAGACCCTCCATAACATTAGAATCAGGAGACAGGTCAGAGGACGATCTGACCCATAAATTGGTGGATATCCTACGAATCAACCAAAGGCTGCGTGAGAACAGAGACGTAGGTTCTCCTCAGCTGATCGTTGAAGATCTTTGGGACCTGCTCCAGTACCACGTGACCACTTACTTCGATAATCAAACATCCGGTATACCTCCCGCAAGGCACAGGAGCGGTAGGACACTGAAGACCTTGATTCAAAGACTAAAAGGAAAAGAAGGTCGATTCAGACAGAATCTCAGCGGTAAAAGGGTAAATTTCTCGTCAAGGACAGTGATCTCACCCGACCCGTGGCTTTCGATAAATCAAGTGGGGGTCCCAGAGAGGGCTGCAAGGGAACTGACCGTTCCACTCAGGGTGACGCCCGAAAATATCGAGTATGTTCAAGAGATGGTCGGTATGGGACCGGAACCACGCAGGAGAGGAAAGTATCTCCCTGGTGCCAATTATATAATAAGACCTGACGGCAGGAGGATAAGGGTCACCGAAACAAACGCGGAGACAGTAGCCGAAAAGATGGAGGTCGGATTCACGGTTGAGAGAGGGCTCATGGACGGAGATATAGTTCTCTTCAACAGACAGCCCTCGCTGCACAGGATGTCCATGATGGCACACGAGGTAAAGATAGTTCCAGGTAAGACCTTCAGGTTGAACTTGGCAGTTTGTCCGCCGTACAACGCAGATTTCGACGGCGACGAGATGAACCTCCACGTGTTGCAGAGTGAAGAGGCCAGAGCTGAAGCAAAAGTCATAATGAGGGTACAGGAACACATCCTGTCACCGAGGTTCGGCGGGCCGATAATAGGAGCTATCCAGGATCACATCAGCGGCCTTTTCTTCCTGACCCACAAGAATCCTAAGTTCACCAGGCGTGAGGTTGTAAGTATCTTTTCGAATCTTAAAACTGACCGGTTCCCAGACCCGATAGAGGCAGATGGGGAAAAGATGTGGAACGGCAGAGATATATTCAGCCATTTCCTGCCAGAGGACCTCAACATCGAGTTCAGAGCATCTATATGCGAGACCTGTGACGAATGTAAAGGAAAAGAGTGCGAATACGATGCGTACGTGTCCATAGAGGACGGACAACTGGTAGCAGGTACCATAGACGAGAAAGCGGTCGGTGCTTTCAAAGGCAGTATCGTCGATAAGATCGCCAGGGACTTTGGTACCAGTGAAGCTAAAGACTTCATCGATAAGATAACAACGATATCTCTGGGAGTTATCACGCTAAGAGGATTTACCACGTCCATCCAGGATGAGGACGTACCATTGGAAGCCAAAAGGCAGATAAAGGAAGTCCTGGATAAAGCGGAGAAAAGGGTGAGAGAGTACGCCGAAGCCTACACAGAAGGCACCCTTGAGCAGATACCGGGTAGGGATCTGAAAGAGACCCTAGAGGTAATGATCATGAAGACGATGGGCAAGGCGAGAGACGAAGCCGGTAGGATAGCCAGCAAGCACCTCGGTCTGGGCAACAACGCAGTGGTCATGGCGAGGACCGGAGCACGAGCGAGTATGCTGAATCTTACCCAGATGGCGGCCGCATTGGGACAGCAGGCAATCCGCGGTGAGAGGCCCAGCAGAGGATATGAGAACAGGACACTTTCCCATTTCCAAAAGGGAGAACTCGGTGCTGAAGCTAGGGGTTTCGTAAAATCATCGTACAAGGACGGTTTGAATCCCGTTGAATATTTCTTCCACAGCATGGGTGGCAGAGAAGGGCTGGTCGATACAGCGGTCAGGACGAGCCGTTCAGGTTACATGCAGAGAAGGTTGATCAACGCATTGGAGGACTTGATGGTTTACAATGACGAAACGGTGAGGAACACCGGCGATACCATCATACAGTACAAGTACGGCGAGGACGGTATAGACCCGATGAGAAGCAAATCTGGCAAGGCTATCGACATGGACGATATAACGACCGAGTTGAGAGCAATCAAGAGGGGAGGCGAGTGAAATGGCAAAGAAAGACACAATCAACGCACTGAAGAGAAGGGGAGTCGATGAAAAGGTCGCTGAGAAATTGGCAGACAACGACATGACTCTTGGAGATGTCAAGAAAGCAACAGTCGATGAGCTTACCGATCTCGTTGGAAAGAAAGAAGCCAAGAAAGTCAAAGACAGCGTAGGCCACAAAAAGAGTAAGAAGAAGGGAAAGAAGAGTACTAAAAAGAAATCGAAGAAGGGTAAGAAGGGCAAGAAGAAAGAATCGAAACCCGTCTTTACCATACCTCATAAGATAGAGGAACTGAAAGGGACTGCAAAGAAACTTGATAAGATATGTGAAAAGAAAGATTTTCAACTACCTAGAGCGGTCATTGAGGATGCAGCGGATAAGATCGATTCCGATAAGATCCCGAAAAAAGATTGGGAACTCATGATGGAATTGGTGTACAACAAGTTCATCGATAGAAAGGTCGACCCGAAGGAATCAGTGGGCATCGTCGGTGCACAATCGATTGGAGAACCAGGTACACAGATGACCATGAAAACCTTCCACTTTGCAGGAGTTGCTGAGATCGGCGTAACACAGGGTCTTCCCAGGATGATAGAGATCGTCGATGCTAGAAAGGTACCCAGTACTCCGATGATGGAAGTACACATGGAAGAGGACATAAAACATGATCGAGATAAGGCCAAGGAGGTCGCCTCCAAGCTGGAGGTCACTAGATTGATCGATATCGCGGATGTACAGATCGACATGGCGGCCATGGAAGTTAACATAAAGCCAGACATGAAAAAATTGAAAGAAGAAAATATAAAATTAGAAGATATAGTAAATAAGCTCTCGAAGGGAAGAAAGATCAAAGGAACAGTAGAAGCCGATGGGGATAATATTTCCATAAATATCGATGAGGACAAATTCGCAATGCTCCACAACACTTTGGAAGAAGCCAAGAACATGAAGATCAAGGGACTGAAAGGCGTTAAAAGAGCGATCATCAAGGATACCGGTGAAGAGTTCGTGATATATACCGAGGGTTCTAATCTTTCTGAAGTGCTGAAGGTCGAGGGTGTGAATGTTAAGAATTCATTTTCGAACAGCCCCGTGGAGATGTACAAAGTACTCGGTGTAGAGGCCTCTAGAAATTCTATCATCAAGGAAGCGAAGGAAACGTTGGTGGAACAGGGTCTTGAAGTCGATATAAGACACATAATGCTGGTGGCGGATATGATGACCAACGAGGGCGATATCAAAGCTATAGGCCGACACGGTATATCGGGAAAAAAGACCAGTGTACTGGCAAGAGCGGCCTTCGAGATAACCAGCACTCACCTACTCAGAGCAGCTATCGTAGGCGAAGTGGACAAGTTGGACGGTGTGGCGGAGAACGTGATAGTCGGACAACCAATAACACAAGGTACAGGAGCGGTAGAGGTCAAATACACTCCTGGGCAAATCCCAGAAAAAGAACAGGAATAGGAGTGAATAAGTAAAATAACAGTGGGTGTAGAATAAAACCATATATATAACCACCAATTTAGTCTTAAAAAATATAACTAGACATCATAAAACGATTAGGAGGAAAAAAATGGACGTAAACAGAGCGATAAGGTTGGCTGTAAACACGGGAGAAACCGTTTTCGGTATCAAAGAGGTCAAGAAGAAAGCAGAATCTGGAGAAGCCAAGATGATAATAGTTTCTAAAAATTGTCCCGAACCAAAGTTCAAGAGGAAAAAATACAAGAAGGTTCCATTATACGTTTTCAACGGCAATAACCAGGACCTTGGTTCGGCAGCGGGAAAACCATTCACGATCTCCGCCATAGGCATACTCAAGCCAGGGGAGTCAGAAATTCTATCACTAAAATAGGTGGTTTCACTCATGGACGAGATAAAATTTAACGAAAAAACCCTTAGATACGTATCTCTTTTTGAGGATGTAACCGGGACAAAAGTTGTAGACTGTATAGATATACCTGAGAAGGTCATATTCCTTGTAAAGCAAGGACAGATAGAGCAGGCTATCGGAAAGGGCGGGAAGAACGTTACAAACGTGAGTAACAAGATAGATAGGAACGTTCACGTGATCGAGTACTGCGACGATCCAGAGACGCTTCTAAAGAATATATTCTACTCGTACGGTGTTAAGGATATAGATATCAAGGAGAAAAACGATGTTCTTCACGGTACAGTAGAGGTGAAACCAGAGAACAAAGCAAGAGCCATCGGTAAGAAGGGTCGTAATCTATCGATAGCACGTATGATCATGATGCGGCACTCAGATATATCCAGTGTCTCTGTAGCTTAGAATATCTAAACTCCCTCTGAAATCCCACATGGATTCTAGTCTTCTTTCATAGAGATATCTCTCGTGACAGTCACACATGGATTCGATATCGTCCAATGATGAAATATCTTGAGTCTTATTGAATTCATTTATCTTGTTAATTAGCTTTCCTTCACATCCACCGCAGTTATGCGCCCCTCTTTTCGAACCCATCCCGGCATTAGATATCAATAATGGTGAATTTGATTCCGCCCTTCTAAGAATATCTATTATCGACCAGATCCATGGGGGCCTGTACATCCTTCTTCTCCAGAGATGATGCACTAGACTCCCCCTCTGTATATTGGTCGGATTGATAGATATTATGTTACCATCTCCAGATACCTTCTCGATAGAATGAAGCATATCCTGAACCGCTTCTTCTTCTGTTAAAAAAGGGGGCTTAAGGAGGAGATAGGTTCTCAATGTATGCCCGCCGCTCAGAACTTTTTCTCTTGCATTCTGGTAAGCATCATACGAGAAACCCTTGTTTATGCAGTTTTTCCTCACGAAATCCGAAGCAGTCTCCAGGCCCACAGCCACTTCCATAAGGTTGACCTGTGAGCTATAATCGTCGAGGGTCTTATCCGTGATAAATTCAGGTCTAGATTCTATCAAGGTCTTCTCGGGATCGAACGAAGATAAAATCTTTAGAGCGATTTCCCGTGGAACTTCGTCCCGATCAAAAAAGCTGCCCGACGTGTATATCTTGACTATATCCTGTCCACCGTACCGGGAAACCGCTTCTTCTAACTGCTCTAACAAATCGTCTGTTTTAATATCTGGATTTGTATCTGCGTGATAACCACACATAGAGCACCCCCCTGTGGATGACCACGTGCAGCCCTTGGTTCTGAAAATAACCGTAAAACAGTCGTGTAGTTCACCTTTCCATATCTCTTCGTCCTTCCATGATGTGACGAGGTCCGTGTAGGTACTCCTCCTCTGCCTACTTCTGCATTCTCTGATGTGATCCGTTAGAGCCTTCAGATGGTCCATGCATCTACTTAACGGGCAGTTGATAAATTACTTTTCCCCTTTCTCTTCTAGGTATTCTTCTATCTGCAGGGCGGCATTCCTTCCATCACCCATGGCTAGTATAACCGTGGCGGCACCGGATACCGCGTCACCGCCTGCGAATACACCGTCCTTTGTCGTCATCCTGGTGTTTTCGTCGATGATGATACCGCCCCAGTCTTTGACATCTACTCCTTCAGCGTTCTCGTAGAAAACTTTGTTGGGTACTTGCCCGATAGCGATAACCGCAGTGTCGAAATCGACGGAGAAGTTGGTCCCCTCTATTTTCTTTGGACTGGGTCTTCTTCCCTCTCCGCTTTCCACCAGCTCACATTCGAAGAGCTCTATACTTTTCAACCAACCGTCTTCGTCTCCTATGAAACGTATTGGGTTGCAGAGCGTATCGAAATTAACGCCTTCCTCCTTGGCGTGTTCTACCTCCTCGTTCCTAGCCGGTGACCACTCGGTCGTCCTTCTGTAAAGTATGTGGCTGTCAGCACCGAGTCTTAGGGCCGAACGGGCAGAGTCCATCGCTACGTTCCCAGCTCCGATGACTGCCACTTTTTTCATGTCCGTGATGGGTGTGTCGTATTCCGGAAATTTGTAAGCCTTCATCAGATTGATCCTTGTCAAGAATTCGTTCGCTGAGTAAACACCTTTTAGATCCTCACCTGAAAGTCCAAGGAATCTTGGCGATCCCGCTCCCGTAGCCACGTAGATCGCGTCGTACTCGTCCTCAAGTTCTTCCAACGTTATATTCTGCCCTACGATATGATTCACTTTGATATCCACCCCCATCTTTGTGAGGTACTCCAACTCATGGTCTATGACTTCATTAGGGAGCCTGAACTCCGGGATGCCGTATTTTAGTACACCTCCCGGTTCGTGAAGAGCCTCGAATATAGTAACCCGGAACCCGTCCTGTGCCAATATGGCGGCGCATGTAACTCCGCTGGGACCCGACCCTACGATAGCTACCTTTTCCTCTTTCCTTTCTTTTATATCTGGAACCCCCTCTAGGTCGTTATCTCTTGCATAATCCGCCACGAATCTTTCTAGCTTCCCGATGTTGATGGGGTCTCCTATCTTACCCATGATACAAACGGCTTCGCACTGCTCTTCTTGTGGGCAGACCCTGCCGGTTACAGCGGGTATGCAGTTGTATTCTTTCAAGATCTTCAAAGCGTCCTCGAAATTACCTTCGGCCACCTCTTTTACGAAGGAAGGTATATCGATCTCTACTGGGCATCCACTAATACAAGGACTCTTACCGCACTGCATGCACCTTTTCGCTTCTTCTACGGCCTGCTCGGGTGTGTATCCAAGCGGCACCTCGCCGAAATCCTTTCTTCTTTCTTCTGCGGATCTCTCTGGAACAGGTATCCTTTCAGTTTCTGGACTCATTCACAGCACCCCCCGTGCTTCTCTTTCCATCTTTCGAGGGCCTTTTCCTCCTGCTCCTGGAACATCGTTATCCTCGCCATCAGTTCTTTGAAGTTAACTTTGTGCGCATCGAATTCAGGCCCATCCACGCATGCCAATCTCATCTCACCATCCACTTCGACCCTGCACGAGCCGCACATGCCCGTGGCGTCCAGCATTATACTGTTTAGGCTGACCTTGGTGTGTATACCGTGCTCTCTGGTGATGTCTGTAATGACTTTCATCATTATAGGGGGACCCACGGCATGCACGAGGTCTATCTGTCTGTCTTCGATGAGTTCTTCCAACACGTGGCTCGTGAATCCTTTCCTGCCATAGCTTCCGTCATCAGTCGTGATATAAAGCTCGTCAGCACACTCCTTATCTAACTCGTCCTCACAGATAACCAGGTCCTTTGTTCTAAAACCTGACACAACGATGACTTCGTTCCCGGCATTTCGCAGTGCCTTTGCCACTGGAAATACTTCGGGAGTACCTACACCCCCACCAATACAGACCACAGTACCGTATTTTTTGATCTCTGCGGGTCTGCCCATGGGACCGACCACATCCAAGATTTCGTCCCCTACTTCGTAGCTGTCCAACTCATGTGTACTTTTTCCTACTTTCTGGAATATCATGGTGACGGTTTCTTTGTCTTCATCCTTTTTGTAGAATGTCAAGGGTATCCTTTCGCCCTTCTCATGTAATCTTAAAACGATAAATTGTCCAGGCTCGATCTTTCTTGATACTAGAGGTGCTTCCACCTCTATCATGGTCATCTCTGGATTGAGTCTCTCTTTATTTATGATCTTGTGCATGTGAAAAACCTCAAATCTGGGAAAATAACATAGTATAATAAGTTTTACTGTTAATTATGTTGATTTATGCCAATTTAGTCGCATTGCATATAGAAACTTAAAAACAATCGAAATACTTAAATCGGGTAGTATTTTTGCATGTTACCCGTGCCTTATAATTAGAGGGGCGGGCAAAAAATCAAGGAGAAAATTACCATGTCGATAGATAAGATTTATGAACAGGTCGTGGATAGAAATCCAGGAGAGAAGGAATTTCATCAGGCGGTACAAGAGGTTTTAGAGACAATCGAACCAGCTCTCAAGAAACACCCAGAATTCGTCGAAGCGAAGATAGTGGAAAGGCTTGTAGAACCAGAGAGGCAGATTCTTTTCCGAGTCCCATGGATGGGCGACGATGGAGAGGTCCATGTCAACAGAGGATTCCGTGTACAATTCAACAGTGCAATAGGACCCTACAAAGGCGGATTAAGATTCCATCCCTCCGTTTACCTGGGGATAATCAAATTCTTGGGATTCGAACAGATATTCAAGAACTCGTTGACCGGTATTGCCATGGGTGGAGGAAAAGGAGGTTCCGATTTCGACCCAAAGGGAAAATCCGATGCCGAAGTGATGAGATTCTGTCAGAGTTTCATGACTGAACTCTACAGGCATGTAGGTCCTGATACCGACGTACCCGCTGGAGACATCGGGGTCGGCGGACGTGAGATAGGCTACCTTTACGGACAGTACAGAAGGATAGTCAACCGCTTCGAAGGAGTTTTAACGGGTAAATCCCCCGGATGGGGCGGATCGCTGGCAAGGCCAGAAGCTACGGGTTTCGGTTTGGTTTACTTCACCAACGAGATGCTGAAAAGTACAGGTGACGAACTCAAAGGAAAATCCGTGACCGTATCTGGATCCGGTAACGTTGCACAGCATGCAACTGAAAAATGTATCGAACTCGGGGCAAAGGTCATCACACTCTCAGACTCGAGCGGATGTGTTTACGACCCTAGCGGGATCGATAATGAGAAACTCGAGTATGTGATGGAACTCAAGAACGTCAGGAGAGGCAGGATCAAGGAGTTCGCAGAAGAGTATGATCTTGAATACCTAGATGGTGGAAAACCATGGGGATACGAATGCGATGTGGCACTACCGTCTGCTACACAGAACGAGATCAACGGCGACGATGCACAAAAACTCATCGACAACGGCGTAACCGCAGTCGGTGAAGGAGCTAATATGCCTTCTACGCCGGAAGCCATCGAGATATATATGCAGAACGACATACTTTACGGCCCCGCTAAAGCGGCGAACGCCGGCGGCGTATCGGTCAGCGGTCTCGAGATGGCACAGAACTCTCAGAGGGAAAGCTGGACATTCGAACAGGTCGACAAGAGACTCCAAGGGATCATGAAGAATATCCACAAGACCTGCTACGAGACATCCAAAAAGTTCGATGACGAAGGCAACCTAATGTTGGGAGCCAACATAGGCGGATTCATGAAGGTCGCCAAAGCCATGCTCGACCAGGGTTTGATCTAAAAACCCTTTTTTTCTTATTTTTTGACCGATATTTTTTAATCACAGTTTCTTATTGGATTATCGTATACAATGCCGTCAGCAGAAGAATGTTATCGACTCGTGGAGGACTTACTCTCTGAAGAAGAATTTTTCGATAAGATTGAAAAAGAGCATGAGCGTTACCACGGTTTCCTTAACGACAATGTATTGGCATTGAAGATAGTTTCCGATCACGGCAGGAACCAGAGCAGCATAACCGATATAGGTGACCTCAAACCGAAAGAAGAAGCCACCATCCATGGGAGAATAATCGATCTGGGTAGGTTGAATACATTCACCACGAAAAAGGGTAGAGAAGGAAAGGTAAGGAACATCCGCATAGATGACGGAACGGGGACGGTGAAGGTTGTCTTTTGGAACGAAGAAACCGAACGAGTGGACGACGAGATGGATATCGGAACAGAAATAAAGGTTATACATGGATACGCCCAAGACAAAGGCTATGGACTGCAAGTGAGCGCTGGTAAGTGGGGCGAGATAATAGTGATCGATGGAAATGAAGAAAGGGAAAATGATTAATAATCTGTTGTAGATACATGGATCGATGTCAGCAGAGACGGAGGAACAGGAAGAGTTAGAAGAAGAGCCAACGAAGGAGAAGAGCTACATAGAAATATTGGTGGAGTGTCCCTTCTGCGGCGGTTTCGTACCCGATGATTTTGAATGCCTTCTCTGCAGTCAAGAGCTTTTAGAGGATGAACCACTGTCCGTAAAATACGTTTGTTCTAACTGCCGTTCAGAGGTCGATGAGAGCGTAGATGAGTGCCCAGAATGTGGTGCTGAATTTTACTGATTTTACCCGTTAGTTCGAGTGTTGTACCAAACGATTAATAAATACAGAGTCGATTTTCATCTATAACTCCGCAACACCCCCTTTCTTTTTTTTATCTAACTATAAAAATAAGGCAACGAGATTTATCCGAAAACCATATTAAATCAGATAATATTGCCTTATCGATGGCGGACGAAGAACTAAAGCTCGACGACCTGGTAAACGTTTTAGAAAGAGAGAAAGCCACAGAACGCCTGTGTAGATTGAAGGATGATTTTTATCACCGGCTCAGAGATTATCTAGATGATTTACAAGTGAAGAACGATGAGATCAGGATACCCAAGGATACAAAAGAGAAGATGTTAAGGAAGGAGTTTATGAACGCCAAAGAGATGGCAAAAAGACTTTTCTTCATCCGTTCAAGAAAGATACTGTTATCCGCAGTGCACCAGTTCGGCGGCACCGCAACCAAGAGCACCGATAATATGCTCACTAGGGAGTACGAGCTATTTCAGGACTCGGTGAGCCTTCTAAAGGAAACTAAAGAGGAGATGTTTTACGGGGGGTACAAAAGGGTGGAAAAAGAGAGTGATGGCGAGAATATTGAACGTGAAACAGAGGTGGATAAGAAAAAAGAGGAAACCACCTCAGAAGATGAAGAGAAAGAAGAAGAGAAAGAAGAAGAGAAAGAAGAAGAGAAAGAAGAAGAGAAAGAAGAAGAG
>CAZHUM010000015.1:2873-18633 GCA_964535805.1 uncultured Thermoplasmata archaeon | reverse complement strand
AGAAGAGAAAGAAGAAGAGAAAGAAGAAGAGAAAGAAGAAGAGAAAGAAGGAGAGAAAGCAGAAGAGGAGGCGGAAGCTAGTGGTTCGGATGTTAAATCTGATGTTGAAGAGGAGATGTTGGCCGGAGATGGAGAGGAGGTAGATGAATTACCCAACATATCTGAAGAACCAATATCAGTACCAGATAAAATCAACTCTGATGAAGAGGGTGAGCAGGGCTCTAAAAATGAAGTTTTGGTATATATAACACAGGACGTACCAGCATTTGTCGACATGGAACACACCTACGAATTAAATAAAGAGGACGTTGTCACTTTAAGGGAAAAGGCAGCGGATATTCTAATCTCAAGGGGATTTGCAAGAAAAGTCGAATTGGCGTGAAGGGGTAAGGAGAAGGATATTATTGAATATAATTAACTGAAGTGCTTATCGAATTTACCTTCGTCTACAAGTTTCTGGGTCTCTCTAGCATCCTTTCCTTCCACAGTTATTCCCATAGATACACAGGTGCCCATGACCTCTTTGGTCTTCATCTTGATGTTTTTACCGAGCAGGTCATCGTCTTTCATCTCTGCGATCTCCATTGCCTGTTTTATGCTCAGGTCAGCGACCTTGTTGGTCAGTGGGTTCCCACTTCCCTTTTCGATACCTAATTTTTCTAATATCAGAGCGGAGGTTGGCGGCGTTCCTACTTTTATCTCGAATTTCTTGGTCTCAGTATCAACTGTCAGCTTGATAGGTACTTTCATACCCTCGAATTTTGACGTTTTCTCGTTGATAGCGTTGACTATCTCCATGATGTTCACACCGAGTGGTCCGAGCTGAGGACCTAGAGGTGGACCTGCACTGGCTTCGCCACCGTCTACCAAAGCTTCTATAGTTTCTGTTGCCATGTTATTCACCATTTAGTGTTTGATGCAATTATTTATTCTTTTCCTTTTCTAAGACCCTAACGTGATCCCCTCTGACCGTCACGGGTATCGGGACTGTAGCTTCGAACAGCTCTACGGTGATCTCATCGTTTGCTTCATCTATCTTGGTCACTCTAGCTTTCTCTCCCTTGAATGGACCGGCAGACAGCTCGACTATATCTCCTTCAGCGATCCCCTCGACAGCCAGCTTCGGAGCTAAGAAGTGCTCTATTTCCTCTATACTGCTCTCCCCTCCGACCACTCCTTTGGCTTTGCGCATACTGCCGATGATATCCTCGACGGGGTGCTGGCTCATCACTTCCATGAAAAGGTAACCTCTGACGGGTTTTGGACATAGGATCGAGAATATACCTAGATCTCTCTTCTTTGCCATCCCTGCGATGTAATCCGCTACGTTCTTCTCCTGCCCGATCTGTGTTTTTACAGCTATTACTGTTGGTCTAGCTATCGTTAGGAGCGTGATAGAATCTGACACGAATGTACCCTCTTTGGACATCGCATCGATTATGACTTCGAATTTCTCTCCGTAGGCTGCACCTTCTGGTGCGTGCACCTTTATGCCAAATACTTCCTGATCTCCATCATCGAGTTCTATCTCTTCCTCGTAAAACTCATCTGAATCCGATAAGGTCTTTTCACCTATCACGGTGACTTCCCACGGTATACGTTTCTCCTCTTCAGTACTGTAAAGTAGCTTTATAGATATCTCGACTACTTGAGCGTCGCCGGTATCGTTTATCACACGGACAGTGTATTTGACACTGCTGTCGGTAGTCACCGATTCGTGCTTTGAATCTGCTTCTAGATAAAGGCCTCTCTTTTCTTCTTTTTCTTCGACTTCGACTTTACGTTCTTCTGGTTCTTCCTTAATTTCCTTTTCAGTGAAGTCCTCTAAAAGGCCCATATCAACACCTCCTCTAGATAAATAAGTTAATGTAATCAGGCACGTTATCGAACAGCCAGTAGATCAGAAATCCTAGTCCGCCGATCAAAAGGATACCGATGACACAGATCGCCAAGGTTTTCTTGTACTCGTCCATGTCGGGTTTCCGAGCCATCTTCAATATCCGGCCGTACTTTCCTTTACCGATCTTGTTGGCTTTTTCCTCGATTTTATTCTGTACTTCCCAGGATTTCTCTAATATATCCATCGAACTGACCTCATGCTACGCTCTGTATATCTCCCTTTTCACCAGCTTGTGCTCTGCCGAATATCTGTTTCGATTTTACTCCGGTGATCACTACCATCACACGAAGTACCTTTTCAAGTGTAGGCTCGACCGAGGCACCCCATATGATGCGGGCGTCTCTGCCTATCTTGTTTTCCACCATCTCGGCTACTTTTTCAGCCTCCGAAACCGTCATGTCGTTACCTCCGACGACGTTCACAAGAGCCGCGTTGGCACTGCTGATGTCGACTTCCAACAGCGGCGAGTTGATGGCTTCCTCGATGGCCTTCTCGGCCCTGTTCTCCGAGTCGTCCTCTCCCATGCCGATCATGGCGACTCCAGCGCCCTCCATAATAGTCTTGAGGTCGTTGAAGTCAAGGTTTACGAGACCCGGTTTGGTAACTACTTCGGTGATGCCTTTGATTGATCTTGTTAGTACTTCGTCTGCTATCTTGAATGCTTTATTGAGTGATAATCTCGGTACCAATTCCAACAGCTTATCGTTGGGCACGGTGATGACCGTGTCGGCTACACCCTTTAATCTCTGCAGCCCCCACTCGGCGTTCTCCATCCTCGCGGCACCTTCAGCCTTGAAAGGTGTGGTACACACAGCTACCGTTAGCGCACCCTGATTCTTCGCGATCTCTGCGATTATGGGTGATGCACCGGTTCCAGTACCGCCACCTAGTCCGCAGGTCACGAACACGAGATCGGTGCCCTCCAACAGTGCGCTTATCTCCTCACGGGCTTCCTCACATGCATCAGATCCCACTTGGGGTAACGCTCCGGCGCCAAGGCCTCTCGTTTTCCTTCTTCCCAGGAGTATCTTCCTTTGGGCATGCACGGTCAAGAGATGCTGAGCGTCTGTATTCGCTGCTATCAGCATGGCTCCCTTTATGCCTTCTTCAGACATCCTGTCAATCGTGTTACAACCTGCACCGCCTACTCCAATTATCTTGATATCGGTCTTCAAACCAGCGAGTACTTCCTGTAACTCCTTGTCATCGGCGCTTAGGTCGCGAACGTCCCGCTCTTCTTCTTCCCTTGCTCTTTTAGGGCTACTACGTGAAAGAGCTTCTTCAACAATCGATTCCATCAATATACACTCCATTAATAAGCTGTATTAGATACAATTACCGTAAACAATCGACCCTATATAAAATATTTTGCCCCTATACTGTACTTTTCAGAAATAAATAGTATAAAATGATAGGCGAACATTTTATTAGTCCGAAGTAAAATCGGTGTGGAGATGTTCGAGGAAGAGTACAGGTTGGACTTCTTTCGAGAGAAAGGATACGTACGGAGAGAGTGTCCCAAATGCGGCGGACATTTCTGGACGTTGAATGAGGAGCAGGAGCTTTGTGACGACTCTCCATGCGTCGAATTCGGATTCCTGGATTCGCCACCCACATCGGAGAAGCTGTCCGTTCCCGAGATGAGAAAATTTTTCATCGATTTCTTCGCTGAAAGGGGCCACACCCCACTCGAGAGATATCCCGTTGTAGCAAGGTGGAGGGACGACGTATTCCTCGTACACGCCAGCATCTACGATTTCCAACCTCATGTGACGTCAGGGATGGTCGAACCCCCTGCGAACCCACTCGTTATATCACAGCCCAGCATACGCCTCTCGGATATCGATGAAGTCGGTATGACGGGGAAGCACCAGACTGGATTCGAGATGATGGGTCATCATTCTTTCAACTCCGAAGATAACTTTATTTACTGGAAAGAGGAGACCATCCAGTACTGCCACGATATGCTCATGGAGATGGGGGTCGATGAAGAGCTTATAACCTACAAAGAGAAGCCTTGGATAGGAGGTGGAAACGCTGGCCCCTCGCTGGAAGTCCTCGTTCAAGGACTCGAAGTAGCTACCCTGGTATTCATGAACCTCGAAAAGGACAAAGAAGGAGAGATAGAGGTGGGTGGAGACTTGTACTCTCCCCTATATCTGAATATCGTCGATACGGGCTACGGTCTAGAGAGGCTCTCATGGATAACCGAGGGTTCTCCAACGATACTAGACTCGATATACCCCGACATCATAGAGTACATCTGTGAACAGATCGACATTTCACACGATATATCCGTGGATTGGTACCATCAATTGATCAAAAATTACACTCTATTGTCCAGCACCATGGAGAAGGACTACACCGACGAGGAACTGATCCACAAGTTGATGGACCGCATATACGATCAGAACCCCCCATGGGGCGAAGAAGAGATAATCGAGCACTTGGACACTTTGAAAAGTGTTTATATCATCGCCGACCACAGCAGGACCATCGCTTTCATGCTGGCCGACGGCGTTGTCCCTTCCAACGTAGCAGAGGGCTATCTCGCTAGGATGGTCATCAGAAGAACACTAAGGCAGATAGCGAACCTCCACGGTCAGGTAAGATTAAAGGACATCGTCCAAAGGCAGATGGAGAAGTTCAACGACATAATCGACATGTCAAAAAAAGATGTCGTTTTCGATATGCTGGACAGCGAGATAGAAAAGTATGAAGAGACACTAGAAAAGGGAAAAAATCTCGTGAGGAAGGAATTGAAGGATCTAGATATGGACAGTCTATCGACCCATAAACTTATCGAGTTCTACGACACCCACGGGATACATCCCAGCATCGTCAAGGAATTGGGTCACGAGTTCGGGATGAAAATCGATATACCAGAGAACTTCAACGTACTGCTGGCGGAGATGCACGAAGCACCGGAGGAGAAAGAAGGAGAGGGGAAAGAGGAATACGATCATCCTGAGACGGACAAAATTTACTATGAAAAATCCGATTTAAAAGAATTCGAAGCCCGTGTGATCGGTTCGAGGGAAGGCGAAGTGATATTAGACAGAACGGGTTTCTACCCCGAAGGCGGAGGCCAACTGTGTGATAAAGGAGAACTGAAAGCAGATGGAGAAACCTACCCCGTCAAGCACGTCAGGAACGAAGAAGGTGTCATTGTCCACGAGATAGACGGGTCTATTCCAAAGGGCACAGATGTTACCGGAATCATAGACTGGGAAAGGAGGTTGTCTCTTACCAGGCATCATACTGCGACACACATCATAATCAGCAGTGCCAGAAAGGTCCTGGGGGATCACATCTGGCAGAGAGGTGCTCAGAAGAGCGTCGATAGGGCAAGGCTTGACATATCTCATTACAAGAGGATAACGCGGGAGCAGGTGAAGGAGATCGAAAGGATAGCGAACAAGATGGTTTTGGACGACGTGCCCGTGGTCAAAGAAGAGCTGACCAGGGACGAGGCGGAGAAGCGCTTCGGGTTTGAACTATACCAGGGCGGAGTCCCCACCAGCGACGTTATACGAGTGGTCCATATATCGGATGTTAGAGATTACGACGCACAGGCCTGCGGGGGTACACATGTGGGCAGCACGGCAGAGGTGGGTGCGATAAAGGTACTGAACACCCAGAGGATCCAGGACGGCGTGGAAAGGTTGGAATACTCAGCGGGTCTTGCTACAATAGAGTACATACAGAACACCGAGGACATATTGAACGAATCCGCGGGAATATTCAGTGTTCAACCGGATGACTTACCTGAAGTAACTGAACGATTCTTCAAAGAATGGAAGCAGAGGGGGAAGGAGTTAGAGAAGTTAAAGAAATACAAGTCCATGGCAGTGGCGGATGAACTGCTCCCAGGAGAGATGGAAAAGGGCATAGAGTTCGTGATAGCAGAAGTCGATATGGGAGAAAAGGAGATGCTAGCTACCGCTGAAAGGGTAGTTACTGAAGGAGGTAGAGTTGCACTTCTAGCTTCTCAAGGTGAACCCGTGCAGCTAGTTTTTTCAAGAAGTGATGACCTAGATGTAAATATGGTCGATATACTTAGAGACGCTGCAAGGGAGATAAACGGCGGCGGGGGAGGAACTCCGAAGACCGCTCAGGGTGGAGGCAGTAAGCCAGAAGGCCGCAAAGACGCATTGAATAAAGCCAAAGAGCTTATATTGAAATCACGATAACGGTATATAGATAGGACTTTCTAAATCGAGGTATATCCTATGAGAATCGGGATGTTCACGGATACTTGGCTTCCCGCCATGGACGGTGTGGTAAATACTATAGTCCAGTTCAGGAAAAGCTTGGAAAAAAACGGTCACGAGGTATTCATCTTCGCACCCGGTGAGGAAGACTGTATCGATCCGGATGATGATCACGTTTTCAGATTTAAATCCAAGAGGTTTACCCTGTATCCAGATTACCGCATGGCATTCTATCCGTCCAACCGAACGCACGGCCTTATTTTAGATAAGAACATAGATGTAATCCATAATCACGCTATCGCTTTTATGAGCGTCAAAGCCATGATCGCGTCAAAGATGCTCGAAGTTCCCTGCGTGTTCAACTTCCATACTTGGGTCACGGATGCCCTCCATTATTACCCGGTAAATCTAAATGAGAGCCTCTTGAAGAGATTGAGCTGGATATATCTAACATACCTGTTGAACCGCAGCGATGCAGTGATCGCACCCAGCAATCAGACCTTGAGACACTTGAAGAAACGATGTCCCGATATTGCATATTCTGAAGCACTTGCCCCAGGCATAGACCTTCATAGATACAATCCAGATGTGGATGGATCTGAGATAAGAGATGAACTAGATTTGGGGGTTAGCGAAGTGATCATCCACGTTGGCAGAATATCAAAAGAAAAAAACATAGATCTTGTTTTGGATTCACTACCACTGCTCAAAAAACACCACCCTGATGTAAAGATGTTGATCGTGGGGGACGGTCCCGCTAAGGATTATTACTCCGATCGGGTGAGGAAGAAGGGGTTGAGAAACACAGTTCTCTTTACAGGATTCGTTCCTGAGAAAGAGCTTCCAAAATATTACGCGTGTGCAGATGCTTTCGTCATCTCATCACCCTTTGAAACCCTAGGAATAGTGATTCTTGAAGCACTAGCTACGGGTACAGTCGTTGCTGGACTTGATCATGGAGTTATACCCGATATAATAAAGGAAGGAGAGAATGGTTATCTCTTCCATGAGAACGTAAAAAGTTGTGCGGCTAAGATCTCCCAGGCATTGAACAACAAAGAGATCGTAAAAGAAAACGGGCGTCCAGAGGAGTTCGACAACGATCTAGTTGGCGGTGATCTGGTCGAACTGTACAAGAAGGCAAGGAAGATCAAGTGGAAAAAGATTGGCAAGTCCTGATTTTAAGTCAGCACGAGCTTGAACAGTGCCAGCATCAGACCCAAGGCCATGAAAGCGATGCCAACCACTCTTTTCAACTTTTTCTCCGAGGAAAGGTTGGCGAATTTAGATGCCGATTTAGCTCCTATTATACCTCCTATACCTCCGAAAAAAACCGAATAAAGTGTCAGCTCTCCGTAGTATGCATGGGCAACGGCTCCAGAGAAAGCTGTGAATATCATTATTAGCACCGAAGTACCGACCGCTTTATGGATCGGATAGTCCATGATAAGTACTAATGCCAGGAGTATCATCATGCCGCCTCCCGCCCCAACGATACCACAGACCAAACCGATGGCTAGGCCGATTATGATCGATGCGATATATTTTCTTTTCTTGAACGCCTTCACGATCTGAAAATCTTTGAAAAGGTTTCCATCCAAGGCGTTAGGTCTTAGGAAGAAAAACAACCCGATCCCCAACGTTATCAATCCGCTGCCGCCTCCGAGAGAACTCGAAGGAATGTAAGAAGAGACCCAACTTCCGATGAGAGCACCCGTAACCGAGGCGACAGCGATCTGGACCCCGTGCTTAATATCTATATTGCCGTGCTCAGTATAAGTACGGGCAGCCATTGAGGAAGCGAATACGTCTATGGAGAGTGCAACGGCGATGGCTGTGTAAGGGTCATACCCGGCGAAAACCACCAGTATGGGAATGACTACTGCAACAGCGCTCGCACCTATCAGTCCGGTCACGACACCAGCACCCCAACCGGCTATCAGAAGTAAGATTATCTCGTATATCATGTTCATCGGATTTGTTCGATGGTGATTTGATATGTGTATATTTATCATTTGGTATGTTCGAAATCATCCATTAATCTTATTTACTTCCGAGAAATTATTTTGGACCGGCTATTGAGGTATTGCATACATGGGAAAAAAACAGAAGGTCTTTGGAGCGGGTTTATCAAAAACAGCAACGACCAGTCTTTCCGCTGCCCTAGAAGTGCTGGGGTACAAAACCAAACACTTCCCGATACGTTCTATTAACTATGAAAACGGTGAGTTGTCCATCGACATGGATGTACTCGAGAAGTATGATGCGTGTACGGACCTACCGATAGCTAGATTTTACAAAAAGATCTACAAACGATTTCCTGGAGCTAAATTCATCCTCACATTGAGGGACATGGAGAACTGGTTGGACTCATGCAGAAGGCATTTCTGGCCGGGTCAGCTTTTCAAGGGAGATAACTGGATCAATAAACTCCACTACGATCTCTACGGGACGATAGATTACGATCGCGAGAAGTATATGAAAGCCTACACGAGGCATAAAAGGGGTGTGCTCGAGTTCTTCGAGGACAAGGACGATCAGCTGTTGGTGATGAACATCCCAGATGGCGATAGGTGGGATGTTCTCTGTGAATTTCTGGATGAGCCTGTGCCTGACAGAAAGTTTCCAAAAAGGGACTGCTTCTACACGAAGATATTCAATGTTATCGATGTGCCGAAGTACAGGTGATATTAGAGTTAAAATGGACTAGCAAGAATGCTGTCGCATTCTCGCAGCCCACTAATTCGAAATTAGTGGACCTCTCAGAAACAGAGCTTCTAATTCACCATTTATCAAAGATAAATGGACCAATCAGAAACTCACAGATTTTCTACTTGCCTATGAAAACCCGGTTTTTCATAGACCCAGCGGGACGAATGAAATTCGCAGAATTTCATGAGTAGTGGGAACATGGTTCCCACGTACGAATAAATTTCACCAGAAATTTGTGAGCGAGAGGAACTTGTTCCTCTCGGTTTGAAAAAATCCCGCGGTTCACGTAGCGGGAGCGAAGTGGACCCAGCGGGATTTGAACCCGCGGCCTCTACCATTCTAGCCGGTGACTAATACCGGATGCCAAGGTAGCGATCTTCCACTGATCTATGGGCCCAAAACGAGTGGAACGAGTTTTGGGGTCATAGCTATTTGGAATCTATGATTCCGACGGGCTATGGGCCCGTTATCAAGCCTAATCATAGCCATCTCACGAGCATCCCTTCAAAATCTAAACTTACATAAATAACTTGTGTGAGCACGTAACAAATTTATAACCCCCTCTTTTCACTACACTCAATAAAACGTATCGAGTTGTTAGATATGAAACTCCAAGAATATGAGGCGGCTAAGATCTTCGAAGAGTACGGTATCCCGGTTGCCGAGGGATATCTGATAGAGAAGCCAGAAGATATAAAAGAAGTGGATAAACCGGTTGTTTTAAAATCTCAAGTGACCGTGGGAAAAAGGGGTAAACACGGGGGGATTTTATTCGCTGAATCAAAAGACGGAGCGGTGGAGAAAGCCAAAGAACTATTCGGCAAGAAGATCAGAGGCCTAGAAGTCAAGAAGATATTGGTGGTCGAAAAGGTTGACATCTTGAACGAGTACTACGTGGGCATGGTCATGGACCGTGAAGCTAAAAGACCCACGTTGATAATGACATCCGAAGGCGGCATGAACATAGAAGAGGTCGCTTCGGAACACCCGGACAAGATCGCAAAAAAGCAGATCGATCCACTCACAGGACTCCAGAGCTTTGAAGCGTTGTACCTGGCTGAGTCCATCGGCCTCGAGGGCGAGGAGATGAAACAGATGGCGAAGATAGCCGCGAAAGTTTACAAAGCCTTCGTCGATCACGATTCCGAACTTGCTGAGATAAATCCACTTGTATCTACACCAGATGGTTTGTTGGCAATAGACGCAGTTTTCAACATCGACAACAACGCACTTTTCAGACAGAAGTTTGAACGGAAGGAAAGCCAGAGGGTTACGGAAAGGGAAAAATTGGCCGACGAATACGATCTAGCCTATGTTGATTTGGAAGGTGATGTAGCAATAGTAGGGTGCGGTGCGGGTCTCGTCATGGCAACCCTCGACGCGGTGGCCGAATTCGGAGGTAAACCCGCCTGTTTCCTTGACCTCGGTGGTGGAGCCACTGCCGAAGATACAAAGCACGCTCTGGAGATAATCGATAAAAAGGAAGGCATCCGCTCGATATACATGAACATCTTCGGAGGGATAACTAGATGCGACGAGATCGCACAGGGTATAATCGATTATGCCCCCAAGCTGCCCACGGTGGTCAGGATGCTCGGGACCAACGAAGAGGAGGGTAAAAGGATGCTGGAGGAAGCCGGTTACGACGTCGTGGATGAGATGGAATCCGGGGCCAAGAAAGCGGTGGAGATCAGAGAGTAATAATCTCTCCGCTCCTGCGAAAACGATCATAATAATATATTGAGTACCCGAGTGACACCAGTCCGAATAAATATGCTCCCCCACCCACGAAGGCGGGCATATAGCCGAGATAGGTCTTCAATGCCAGAGGGAACAAAACGAGAAAAAAGGAAACTATCGTTAGTAGATAAATAGAGCTCATATTCTCGGGTATATCCGGTGGTTTCCCTCTCGATTCACGAAATTTTAGAAATATGAAGACCAAGAACCCACCGATAATCCAAAATAGAACGAGATATGAAAACAACCGGAATATGTTTCCTTCTCCAAACATCAATAAACCCAATGACCTTTCCGTAATTAATTTAATCGATATAGTTGATGCCCCTTCATGAGCGGCCCCGAACGATACGAGGTTAAACCGATAGGTAGGGCGGAAAACGACTACGAAAGTGAGATACCAGATGACTACAAACAGAGGGTAACCAAAATCATAATCTTTAAGGAATACGAAGACGCCCTTTTGGGGATAGAAGAACATTCACACATAGTGATACTCTCTTGGTTTGATCGGGGTGACAGAACAACACATCGAGTACACCCCATGGCGGATTTGAGCAATCCACTAACGGGTGTGTTTGCTACCCGGTCCCCGGTCAGACCGAACCCTATCGCTGTCACGGTGTGTGAACTGGTGGAAAGGAAAGGTAACGTACTCCACGTGAAAGGATTGGATGCATACAACAACACGCCGATCGTGGACATCAAATCTTACACCACAAAATACAACATCAGTAACCCGGAATATCCAGAATGGGTACCGACAAGTTAGAAATATGTCCATAGGTAGTTATGTATCGGGAAACAGATTTCCATATTTCATCATCCTAAAACATTAAATTATAAAGAGAGAAATATTTAAACCATATAAGTTGTTACAGGGCAATCATGTCACTACTAGGGGACCAATATGTGGCGGAACTTTTTCTGTTTCTTTTAGAAAGAGAGGAGGTAAACACAGTCGATTTAAAAGAGATATCATCGTATTATCAAGGGATCATGAGAAAGGCTGAGGAGCTAAATCGACTCGGTTTCATAGAGATAGAAGAATTAACAGATCCATATTTAAAAAGAATTTTCCGATTAACAGCTAAAGGTAGAGAGATCGCGTATATATTGAAAGATGCTGAGCAACTGCTACAAGAAGAGAGAAATGAAATGAGTTAACAGTAGAGGATTTTAAACAATGGCAAACTTTATTACTTAAGTAATGTGTATATAAATAAAAAAAGATGGTAAACTTGAACATTTTAGGAAAACAATACGTTATAGATATACTACTGTATCTATACGATAGGGAAGAAACGACGACGGTCGATCTAAAGAACATCTCGTCCTACTATCAGGGTGTTGTTAGGAGAGCCGAGGAGCTGGAGAAATTGAAATTGCTCAACATCGATGTCCAGAGGAAGCCCTATTTAAAGAAGACATTTACACTAACTGATAAAGGAAAGAGTATTGCCGAAGCACTATTTGACGCTGAAGACCTGATCCTTGAAGGTAAAGCCAACAAATACAAAGGTTGGATTTAGCTAAATAGGAGTTGGTTCTTAACCGCAACTGCTTTTTATTATCACTTATTTACAGATTTGAATTCAAAAAACCATAGGTGAATAAATGACCGGTGGCATAATCGATGGAAGGAAGATCGCTCACCAGGGTGAGAAGGTACTTAAAGAGAAAATAGAACATATGGATAAAGTTCCGAGCTTACACACGATTTTCGCAGGAAACGACGAGGGGTCGGAAGTTTACCTGGGTGTGAAGAATCGGGGATGTAAAAGGGTAGGTATAGAAACAGAAACACACCGATACAAGCAGGACGTAACAGAGAAAGAGTTGATGGATAAGATCGAAGAGCTCAACTCCGACGATGAGGTGGACGGCGTCCTCATCCAGATGCCCCTGCCAGGCGAGATCGATGCAAAGATATTGATCCAGATGGTAGACCCGGTGAAGGACGTCGAGGGTCTTCATCCAGATAACTTAGGACGATTGATATCAGGTGAAGAAAAAAGAGTTCCATGCACTCCGAAGGGAATAATCACGATGCTGGAGCACGAAGATATCAACTTGAAAGGGATGGAAACCTGCGTAGTCAGCCACAGCACTATAGTTGGCAAACCCATGTCCATACTACTATTGAACAGGGATGCCACAGTTAGAGTAGTCCACGTTTACACGGAGGATACAGCTCGTCACACACAAGAAGCGGATCTGCTCATCGTCGCAGCCGGTGTCCCGGGATTGATCACAGCGGACATGGTGAAGGATGATGTCGTGGTCATCGACGTTGGCATGAACAGGGTGGAGAGCGGAGAGCTGGTGGGTGACGTAGATTTCGAAGGTGTGAAAGAGAAAGCTAGTAAGATAACTCCAGTACCCGGCGGAGTGGGCCCAACTACGGTTTTATCTCTATTGGAGAATACCTACGAAGCGGCGGTTGAGAGGCGCGGATAGATACTCAAGCTTCCTTAATGTGGTAGACGGTTATAGGGGCAAGCAATTGTGCTAATAGCATAATCAGTCCCCCGTTACCGAAGGAAGGTCTGGGTAAATCCATAGCATGTATCCATGCACCACCGCCCCATGGGACACCTAATAAAAAATCAACGACTATTGTCAGTATCACCCATAAAACACCTATTGCAGCGAGATCTAACGTAAGGAAGACCGCATCGGCATTTTCTATGAACAGGTAGGTGAGAGCGATTAAAACCACGAGTAGAATCATGAGATAGATCCAGTAGATCAGGGGGGAGTCGATAAAATCCATCAGTTGAAAAACAGAGCCAAATATCACCGCGATGACGTAGAAGATCACCCATATCCCGAGGGCGTACAAGACCAACTCGCTATCCATGGTTCAGAATCGATTTACGTTATTTACCTTTTGTCCATATCTATTTCAGCACCACAAAACTTTAAGTAAAACATTTCCTAATAAGATGGCACATCTACATGCTGGGGTGACAGAGTGGCTAATGTGATCGCCTGCAGAGCGATTCCCCCGGGGGTTCGAATCCCTCCCCCAGCTTGCTCCACCATATATATAGGGGGTTCGAAGCTTGTGTGTAAATCATTTATGTAAGATTTTTCAGATATCCCCCACTCATAATTTTACCAATTTTTACCATTAAATCGGTGGTATATTTCGTTTACAGACTTTGTGACCAATAAATAATTGAAAAGAAAAAATGAAAGGGTTTTAGTAAGATACACTCCAGATAACAGGTTCCTCTGCATCGTTATATATCCAGTAACCTTGGCCTGGCTCGAAAGTATAGTTCGCTGGATCGGTATCGTATGCTAGATTGTACTCTTCTGCTGAAGCGAAGTAACCTATTTTTGTAACCTCACTGGGTAAGCCGTGGTTACCAGCGGTTTCGCTCGGTAATCCCACCATGTTCCAACCTGGATACAGTGTGATGTCCGTGACGATCGGTTGGTATCCGTCTAGCATCAGTGTAGCATCGGTATTCATCTTTATCCAAATGCCCATCCTGCGATCCCAGTTATCAAGGTGGTTGAAGTGTTCTGCTCTTCCAGGCACATAGGTTTTCCACTCGTCTTCAGCAGCACAGTAGTACATCAACCGGTCGTAGGAACCGTCGATATCTGCTAGTATCGTTGTAAGCGTTGTATCTTCCAGTTCCAAATTGAATGATACGAAATTCCAGCCGTCGGATCCGCCGCCTGCGGTGAGTTCAGACGAGAAAGTATCAGAATAATCCAAGACCTCGTCCCAATATTCCTGTGGGAAGGGATACCCGTCTGTCTGTGCCCATCTTTCGTATTCCAACACCATGTTCACCGGATCGTGCAGAGTTATCTTGAAGGGACCGTGAGTTATCCAGAAGTGTTCGTATTCACCGTAGAAGTTCTGCATAGTCTGTATATCCGCTGCATCGTCTCCCGGCGTAAGCGGTATAGGACTGTTCCTGCTGGAGTCGAGATAAGGCGGTACGAACTCCGTGTCAACCATGTTCTGAAGTGTTCTGTTGAAGTCGTAGCCCTGCTCCGATGAGAGCCAGTGTACCCAATTTCTATCAGCCTGGTCACTCCAACTGTATGATTGATTGTTCAATGGATCTGGAGGTGCTAAAACGGTCATGCCGATGAGCTGAGAAGCGGCTTCATACTGCTGCCATGGTACTTCCGGCATCCAGGTGTAGTAGTTACCGACCTGCGGATCGTTCGGGTTGGTGTAATCACCGTAAATGGTAACCGTGTCGTTAGCTTCATCGAACACGATACCGAGTATGTTGTTGTAGTACAGTCGATTGTTTGCCCATGAACCTACGTAATAGTGGCCTCCCGCGGGAGTATCCCAGCACAGCTGTTTCGAGAAAGCAAAGTAGGCCACAAGGTCTTGCATATCGAAGTTGTGACCTGAATGCCACGTACCGAAATGCCAATCGTATGTGACTGCGGTAGCCGAATAGTTTTCTACAGAGATGTTACCTTCGTCATCTGAATAGGTCCAGCCGTAGCCTTCGGTCCATTCCTCTGTGAATACGTCATAGTTGACGACGTTATCAGGTATCGAAATATTCTTGATCAGGTTACCATCCACGTCGTATTCGTAATCCTTAGTTACTTCCGTCCATTCTGCGCGCATACCCATTGGAACACCGGTCACCGGGTTCGTGGTAGTTGCGTAATCACGGGAGATCTTCTGCTGCGTTTGGCCGTTATAATCCCATGATCCTGCGATATTGTTCCAGTTATCCGTGTAAAGGTCCCCGTTTGCATCGTACTGGGCAGCCGTCAAAGCTGCATCTCTCGTTTTTACGGTCCTCGGTGAGAATATCTGTGACCAGCCCGCTACATTGTCGGTTACGAGATCCGTTGATACATTTTCTTTGTTCATGGTTATCAGATCTCTTTCCATCATCACGAACGACCTGACGCTCTCTTCGACACCTCTGTCGAGTAATTCTTGGAATGTATTCCAGTATTCCTCCTCATCTTGTAATTTTCCGGTCATCAAGGGTTCAGCAAGGTCGTAGAGTTCGTCTGCTGCAGGGTCGTCACGTGAATAAGCGTACCTTGCGTCCGGATTATTACGGTAATAATAATCGCCGGGCATGTATGGATAGTGGTGCGTGTACATCTGTGCACAAGCATAATGCTCGTAAGCTGCCGCTGTGGATGACATCCATCCGCCAGTGTAGAAGCCCCACTCCATATC
>CAZHUM010000015.1:0-2773 GCA_964535805.1 uncultured Thermoplasmata archaeon | reverse complement strand
CTGAGTTCGCCTTGCAGTTCAGGATGATTCATCGCATCTGTCATGGCATCCTGTATCATGTTGTAAGCGTAAGTGAAGTTGCCTTCGTAAGTTATGTTCCGCTCATCTATCAATGATTGAAATTTCTCTTCCCAAAAAGGGTTCCTCTGACCGATAGCGGAATATCGAGCTATACCGTATTCAGAGTATATATCTTCTACTACCTGCCGTCTGCTTAGCAGCCAGTTGCTAGCGTAACGTATCTCACGGATGTTCCAAGGATTGAAGTAATCTAGATTGCTGTCGTTGTTAGTGTCAACCTCGGCGTAACCGCCGGTCGTAGCCGTATTGAAAAATAGATTGTTGTAACCTCTGTAACTGTCCAATGTATTGACTTTATCCTTCTTTGATTGGTTGTATCCATCGTATGTCGGCCCTTCGATAGCTTGGAGATACACGTCTAGGTCTCCAGATGCGGTATCGTTGAATCCATCCGATATGACCTGCCTTACCTCTATGCGTATATTGTCCACAAATTCTTTGATCCTGGGGTCATCCTGCCAACGCAATAGAGGATATGTTTCTCCTTCCTCCATGCACCAGACCTCTTTGAAGTCCCAACCTACGTTGGTGAAGGTGCTCTCGGTCATCATCTCCTCGGTGGTCTTGCCTGTTGCTTCTCCTGCAGTGCTGTATTGCCCACTCGTTTCAACGTCCCAGAAGTTGCCACTGCGGTCATAATCACCGCCGGTATCAACATCTCCGTCAAAGCCCTTGTTAGTCGGGTCGTCTGTGTCTTCGTAGATCATAGCTCCGGTTGAGTAGCAATTGATGGTTTTGCCTTGGTAGTCGTATCCAAAGAAACCCCCGAGAGATGTACTCGTTGAACCGGAAAGGCGGGTTACATCTCCTCTTGCATACGAATCCTCCACCATACTTAGCCTATTGTAACCGATAAATCCTCCTAAGTAATTGACGCCATCCACGGTTCCTGTAGCATATGATTTATTGACGAGCCCGTCATTGTTGTATCCCACCAATCCACCCATATACCAACTACTTCCGGAATCACCGGATATATTTCCCGTAGAATAAGATTCCTCCACTGTTCCATATCTGTTGTTTCCAACAAGGCCGCCTATGTAACGATAACCCGTTACGTTTCCCTTGCTGGATGAGTTGAATATCGTTCCTCCGTTTTCTCCCACAAGGCCGCCAACGTAATTTTCTTCTCCACTCACGTTACCAGTGGCGTATGAGTTTTTCACTGTGCCTTCGTTCAATCCTACGAGGCCACCGACGTTCCTGTACTCACCAATTACGTTACCAGTAGCATACGAGTTGTTTATCGTGCCATCGGTGTTCAATCCTACGAGGCCGCCGACGTTCTCATATCCGTTCACTGTTCCAGTCGAATATGAATCAAGCACTAAACCAATTCGTTCATACCCTATGAGTCCGCCTACATATTCGTTTCCTATTGTTTTAACAGATGCATACGAATTAGAAACTGTGCCATCGTTGTTGTATCCTAAGAGTCCACCTGCATACATGTTGCTTCCGTTTACCACTCCCTCAGCATGGCAGTTATCAACCGTACCATATCGGTTCAATCCCACGAGAGCCCCGACCCAGCTGTATCCACTCACGTTTCCAAAAGTATAAGAATTGAGCACAGTGGCATAGTCGGCCCTTCCTACAATACCTCCGACTTGGCTTCTTCCGGTTACATCGTTATCAACGAGTCCTATATCTTTCACAACACTATCTGTGCCAATATATCCGAACAAACCAATATTACTATCGTCAGGAACGTTGATAAATAAATCGAAGATGGTATGATTCCTACCACTGAAACTACCTGTAAATTGTGTGGTTGCATTTCCTATAGGAAGGAAACCCTCACCGCCATTCCATCCACTGGTTTCATTTGCATCGATATCATTCGCCAATGCGTAGTGTGCACTCAGATCTAAACTCATATTCTGCAAGTCGTACACGTCAGCTATCATGTATGGATCTTCTACCGTCCCATTGCCACCTGCAAAAGTAAGCTGTTCGGGAACCGTCCCTTCATCCTGAACTTTTGTAAGATCGCCTGCACCCACAAAAGCCAGTGCCAATCCACTCAAAACCAATAGCGTCATTAAACCCAATGTCAACATTTTTCTGAATATCATTTTATCTATACCCTTATCACTACGGCAAGGGGCTTGATATATATATATATATATATGATTGCCTTTGATATATATATGTGATTGGCTATAAATTGTGCCTATCAGTTTTTACTAGACCTTTGATCGAAAAGATATTAGCTTTTTTTATTCATTTGTAACGGTTTCGAACCGCAGGTTCGTGAGTAGAGCGATGCTCAACGAGCGTGTATAATATCAACAGGATGAATATTCTGAACATACCCCCAGCTCTATCAAGATAACGACCCGATATTTTTCAATCCGTCAAACCATCTTGATCGATCCGATCAGCAGTGTGACCACACCGATAACTAAAAGCAGCACGCCGTACCAAAAATACGGGTGTACTTCTTCGCTCGCTTCAGCGAAGGAAGTGACTTCAGCACCGGGTGCACCAGCTTCTTCCTTTATACTCATCAGGATTATACCCCCGATGATCAAGATCACGCCGATGATCATGACGATAGCTTTTTCACTCATGTTATATGATATAAACATTATACGATAAAAATATTGTTATCCAACCGCAATAGTTAAAAAGTGCTCTTTTGAGTAAGCCAACGATAATTTGGCGATCTTGGAGAGACTCACAGCGG
>CAZHUM010000014.1:26004-39324 GCA_964535805.1 uncultured Thermoplasmata archaeon | reverse complement strand
CTCCCTTCACCCGGTATAGACTCGATCCCATATTCACCTCCGAGTTTATCCATACCTTTTTTCACTATAGCCAGACCGATCCCTGTACCGGGATAACTCTCGATGCCGTGCAGTCTTTCGAACATCTTGAATATCTTTTCTGCGTTCTCTTCTTCGATACCGATGCCGTTGTCCTTGACGTAAAGTTTGACCCTACCGTCGGTTTCCTCCGCCCATATCTTAATCTCCGGTGCCCTATCCTTCGGTACGAACTTGACTGCGTTGGATACAATATTTGATATCACCTGTTCCAGAACGGTATTTGTCGCCTTTACCGAAGGTATCGGTTTCTGCACTTCGATATCCGCTCCGGTCCTTTCTATCTCTCCTTTGAGATCTTCTACAACCCGGTCCGTGATTGCTTCCAATGAACACGACTGCAATTCGATCTCAGCTTGGGACAATCTGGAATACGATAGAAGGTCCTGTATCAGCTTATCCATCCTCTCGGCGGAATTGGTCATCCTTTCGAGCAGTTCTTGACTCTCTTCATCCATATATTCAATCTTCTCTTCCAACAGGATACTTCCGAATCCCTGGACTGCCCTCAACGGGGCTCTGAGGTCGTGGGAAACCGAGTATGCGAAGGAATTCAACTCCTCGTTCTTCTGTCGGAGTTCTGCTGTTCTCTTCTCCACCAACTCTTCTAAGTGCTCTCGATATACCTTGAGCTCTTCTTCCGCCTTTTTCCTTACTGAAATGTCTTTTGCGTAGGCGAATTCGCATTCTTGACCCTGATAATCAAGATAATGGCTGGTGATCTGAACCGGGTAGATGTCACCTTCTTTCGTCATGTGTTCGGATTCGAAGGTCGACACCTTCTCGTCTTTCAGTTTTCGCCACCGTTCTTCTCTCGTTTCTTCATCATGTTCTGGATTCGGATCAACATCCCAAACGTACATCTCGTTCAGTTCCTCATCCGTGTAACCCAGTCTATCCTTAACAGTGTTATTAACGTAAACGATCTTGCCTTCGGGAGTTATCCAATACACTTCTATGTCCGCCCTGTCAAGAGAGAAATCGACGAGTTCTCGCTTCCTTTCACTTTCTTTCCGCTCGGTGATATCATTGTAAATCGCAACTATTTTTCCTGACGGGAGTTTGTAAACCCTATTTTCCCTCCAACTTTTTACCTTTTCATCTTTATATACTGCTGCAGGGTGATATTCGGATCCGCCGGTCTCCCAGACCCGTTTGAACACCTCGAACAATCCCATATCTCGTACGCCAGGGAAAACCTCGGTGACCTTCTTCCCTATGACATCTTCTCTTTTCACTCCCTCTATCTCCTCGGCGGCTTTGTTGAAATCAACGAAAACGAAATCTTCGCCGTCATCAACCGCTTCGTAAACAGCGACAGCGCTGCTCATGTTCTCGAAAAGCTGACGATACTTTTCTTCGCTCTCGAACAGTTCTTCCTCGAGCTTTTTCTTCTCTCTTAAGTCGATCCCTATACCGATCTGCCTTTCATCGGATAGTTTGATGTTCGTCCACGAGCTTTCTACCACACTTCCGTCCTTCGCTTTTATTCTAAATGTTTCCCAATCTGGTTCTGCTCTGTTCATGAATTCTGCAACTTCTTCCCTGTACTCTGGATCAGGATAACAAGCTTTCATCACATCCATCTTTCTAACGTCTTCGTTGGTCCATCCAAGTACTTCTGTGAACTTTTCGTTTACTCTGAAATCTTCTATCTTAGGGTTGTATATGGTGACCATCAAGGGCAATCTATCAAATATCGTTTCGAAGAGTTCCTTTTCTCGTTCTACCTTTCTCTCAGCTATGATCTTACCCCTAGCGAATCCAAGGTCGTTAGCTACTTCCCGGAGAAGTGCTTTCTCCTCTTCATCGATCTCCATATCTCCCTCCAAGCTGACTTTTAGGAAGCCAACCACATCCTCTCCCCTCTTCATGGGAACCACGGCGGACATATGATACTCTTCTTCGTCTTTGAATGCGCAGTCGCCGCAGTTCGACGTGTCGATGATCTTCATCTCGCCGCTTTTTACAGCTTTTTTGATGCAAGCTGGTGCTTCACCCTCTCCATCCAAAGTGATCGACCAATCACTCTTGAAAGTGTGTTCACCGGCCTCGGCTATCGGTGATATCTCACCGGACTCATCGTCGAGAAGCGAGAGGGTGACTTCAAGGTAAGAGCGGATATCGGCGAGTGATTCACATGCATCTTTCATTATCTCCGTTAGGTCATCCCCCTGCACTATTATCTGGTTGACGTTCCTGATGGACCTCAGCAGCGAGTTCAGATGCTCTGCACGATGTTCAGCGTTCCTGCTTTTGATTATTTCACCCAGCAATCTAGCCGAGGTCTTGATCCGATTTTTCGCCGCATCGATTATAAATTCCGGTCTCTTTTTGTAATCTTTTGAAAGTCTTTTTAATTCATCTAACTCAGCATCGTACTTATCAGCGAGTTCTTTCAATCCATCTTCATCCTCGGGAGGATCACCGTATCCAAAGTTCATAGCCCCGATCACGTCTCCATCGACTTCGATAGGGACCGCATACAGATTTATCCCGCCGTTACACTCGGTATCTACCGGCTCTCGCTTTTCCATGCACTCTTTTGAAGCTCCCCAACACGATTCGTGACAGAGCCATTCACCGCTCTCCAAGGCTTTTCGATCATCTTCCGTATCACACAACTCGCGTGACCTCGCATCCATATATTGGCACCAACCGGAGGAGAATATCCCCAGTGCATAATCGCCTTCTTTTTCATATATGGCACATGAAGAATCCAGCAGTCGCATGAAGTGTTCAGTTATATCTTTTAACGACTCCTTCGAAACACTGTTTTTTATCAGCCCGCCTTCATTCAATCCTGAGAGATCACCATACGGTGGTTCATAATCTCTTTCTCCTGTCTCTTTTTTTATCAACCACCCTATCCTTTTGAGCTCATCTTCACGCTGCCTGTGACGTACTTCCTGTTCGATGGCTTGAGCTAGAACGCTGTACTGGCTCCTTGGATCCCCACCCTTCTGTAGATACCTGTCGGCATCGAGGTTCAGTGCCTCCATCGCTACCTCTTCCATGCCCTTTCCCGTGAATATTATGAACGGGATGTCACTGTTCATCTCTCCTCTGATCTCCTCCAAGAACTCCAACCCGTCCATGCCGGGCATCTTGTAATCGGAGACTACTACGTCATAACGGGTCTCTTCTAATTCTTTCAGAGCTTTCTCGGCGGACTCGGTCGCTGTTATTTCAAAATCATCATTGGCTTTCTGTAAGAACAATTGTGCTTGGTCCAAGAAACCTCGTTCATCGTCAACAAGTAGTATTTTCATGTTGTCACGTATCCGCCGTAGAGTAACATTTCGATCGATCATATATAATTTTTGTCCATGTATATCATCGTGTTTCACCTCCCTTCGATCATCCCTCTCCGAAGTCACACCTCTTTGTATTCAATCACAAACCGACCTAAATTATATTAATTAATATATGATTACTCCACCTCCAAAGGTGATCGCATGATAGACGTAGAAGAACTGAGAGAAGAGGGGGAAGTCGATAAACTGACCAAGCTGCTCCATGTCGGTAACGACGAGATCCGGTGGAAAGCGGCATGGGCTCTGGGTGAATTGGGGGTCTACGAAGCCCTTGACGATCTACTCTGGATAGTCCTTAAAGACAAGAATCAAAAGGTACGTCGTCATGCCGCCATCGCACTGGATAAGATAGGTGACGATGGGATCGTTTCCGACCTGGTCATCGCCCTCAAACATCGTGATGAAAGAGTAAGACAGAACGCAGCATGGGTTCTGGGAGAGCTGGGTTATAAGGAAGCCACTGACGATCTAGGTAAAGCCCTTGAAGACCCCGATCACAAGGTAAGATGGTATGCAGCGATCTCGTTGGGAAAGATAGGAGACGAGGGATCTCTAAACGATCTCGTCAAGGCGCTGGACCACGATGACGAAAAGGTGAGGGAACAAGCAGCATGGGCGCTGAGTGAATTGAAGGATGACAGATCGGTGGAAGATTTGATAAATGCCCTGGATCACCGTGATGCTAGAGTTCGTTGGTTCTCTGCTATAGCCCTGGGTAGGATCGGGTCTGAGAAAGCGGAGGATGCATTGATAGATGCACTGCAGCATGACGACGCACGTGTGAGGAGACACGCCGCATGGGTTCTGGGTAGGATGAAATCTGAGAAAGCCGTAAAACCGCTGATCGATGCTCTTGGCCACCAAGATGAAAAGTTAAGACGACATGCTGTTACGGCATTGGGTAAGATCGGGGTAAAAACCGCAGCCCAACCTCTCATGAAGATCGCCTTGACGGACGAAGAGGTCAGTTGGTACGCGGTCATGGCCCTCCGCGATATCGGCGACGAGGGACTGTGCGATGAACTCGTCGAAGTAGCTCTCCACCATGAAAACAAATGGGTCCGAAGACACAGCGCCTGGATCCTCCGCGAGATGGAATACGATAAGGCGGTGGACGAATTTATCCAAGCGCTCAAACGGGGTGAGGAACAACTTCGTTTCAACGCCGCGTGTGCGTTGAGAGAGATTAAGGACGAGAGGGCGAAGGATGCCTTGGAAAATGCATTTAAAAACGATGTCTCGGATAGAGTGAGTAAGATGGCTTTAGAGGTACTTAAGAAGCTGTGAATACTTACACGATGTCAGCGAATTTTAAGAGGGGTAATTATATATAGGATGAATAAACTATATTCTATCTATACATTAGCAACTAAAGTATAACCGCCTTAAACTTTAGGTTGGTTTTGTTCATGGATGAGGAAAAATTCAGGAGGACTAGCTATGTCCTTGGAAAAGAGCACTCTATAGATGTTCTGAAACTCGTTTGCTCAAGAGGTTGGTGTAAAGCTTCTGATTTAGCGGAGTGGCTCGACGTTCATGTCGCCACCGCTTCTTCCTATCTCAAAGAACTGCACGAAGTAGGGATGTTAGAACAGAGGAAGGGGATGGGAAAGACCAGAGAAGTCCTCGAGTACAGGGTGAAAGACCCTATCATTGAACTTTCATTCGACCTCTCTCTAGAAAAAGGTGATGAAAGGGCTCCAGACGGCTTACAAAAACAGATACCAGAGTGTTATTCGACACTCCTTAAAAAAGTAAAAACGGTGTGTGGGACCGTGCCCAAAGAACTTGAAAAAGAAAGCCATGACGACATCCTCGGTGATCTAAGGATGCTTCTCGAGTACGCTGAAAAGCGTTTGGGTTTGACTCCTACACAGAAACTCGTTTCCAAGGTATGCAGCGATGTACCATTGGATGAAGATGAGATAAAATACGTCATGGAAAAATTACCGAACAAGTACTTCAAACTAGTTGAGGAGAGGATATTATGAAAAGGATCAAAACAGGGATCAAAGGAATCGATGACATGACCCAGGGAGGTCTACCGGAAAAAACTGTGAACCTGGTAAAAGGACCCACGGGAAGTGCGAAGACCCTATTCGGTCTTCAATTCATACAGCACGGTGTAAAGCTCGGTGAAAAGAGTTTGTTCCTCTCGGTGGAAGAGAGCCGAGAGAACATGCGCCGTGCGGTCGAATCATTCGGTCTGGACTGGAGTTTGTACGAGGACGGTAGTGCATACATGATAGACTACGGTGAGATCAGACGTGGAAACACTAAGGACACCATCTTCGGGTTCAGCGAGCTTGAAGATTTCCTTGCCAATTTTTTGTCCGGAGAGAAGGTACACCGTTTGGTCATCGACTCGATCTCGGCAGTATCGCTGTACTACACATCTCCAGACAAATTGAGAAAGAACCTTTTCGAATTCAGTCGGTTCCTCAAGGACAAAGACCTGGTAACCCTCTTGATAACGGAGAAGGAGAAATCCCATGCGGACGTGGAAGGGTTCGTAGCCGACTCTGTCATAAACCTCGGCTATGAGAACTTCGACGGAGAATTCCGTAGGTCGGTCAAGATCAACAAGATGAGGTTCACCAGGCACGACCCATACAAGCATCCTTTCTTGATAATGGATAACGGTATGGAGGTATCCATAGAAGAGATATTAAGGTGAAGCACTGGATGGAAGAAAAAGACGATGAGGACGGAATAGAAAAACTCACCCGGGAATTCATACCCGGAACATCGGTTGTATTCAGAGCTGAGCCTGGAAAGTTCAGAGACGGTGTCGGTGTTAAGGTAATCAAGGATATACTGTCCAGAGGAGGTACCGTTCTTGTCATTCAATCCAAGATGAGTACTGAGAAGTACTTCGATCTTTTAGAACAAAACGATATAGATGTTCAAAAGGCAGTAGATGAACACCGCCTGCTGGTGATAGATTGGTATTCGTTCGAAAGTGAGAGGATAATCGGGATCAAGGAAGAAGACGGGGTGATAAGGTCCAGCAGGGACATATTGAACCTGAGCATATCCGTCAATAAAGCCCTTAAGAAGCTGGATAGAGGCGGTGAAAAGGTCGCCGTGATCGACTGCTTCGACAAAGCGATGAACCTCTTCGGATGGGACACGGTTTACGAGTACTTTAGAAAGATAATAGAGAAGATGAAAAAGTATGAATTCACGCCGGTGTACTATATCGAAGAAGAGCTAGACGAAGATAAGATCAGCTCTATGTACTCGATATCTGAAGCGCTCATCAAGATCGAAAAAGTTGAAGAAGAGAGATATCTAAAATTTCTCTCACTGGGCATGGACTATGATGATTTGGAACCTCTAACTATCTATCTCGACGATCATGGGAGGATCGGTTTGTCAGTGCCCTCATCGGAAGTGAAATTCGAGAGAGAGAGTAAGATATCTAGCAGGGTAGAAAAAACCAGTGATAAAAAGAGAAAGGTGAACGGGAAGGTCAACGGAAGGGTCAACGGCAGAGTCAATGGAAAGACCAACGGGAGAGTGAACGGCAGAGTCAACGGAAAGACAAACGGGAGAGTGAACGGCAGAGTCAACGGGAAGACCAATGGAAGGGTCAACGGGAGAGTCAACGGGAAGACAAACGGAAGGGTCAACGGGAGAGTCAACGGGAAGACAAACGGAAGGGTCAACGGGAGAGTCAACGGGAAGACCAACGGAAGGGTCAACGGGAGAGTCAACGGAAAGACCAACGGAAGGGTCAACGGTAGAGTCAACGGAAAGACCAACGGAAGGGTCAACGGGCAGATAAACGGTATGGTTAACGGGGAGAAAGCCATCCCGACAGGGAGGGATTTACCGAACGCCACAAGTTTGGCGGCGGACGACGGCTTGGTCAACGGCATCAGTGGTATTTCGGGTCCAAGTACCCAGATCGATGCTTACCGAGAGGAAGAGATGAGCCTGGCGGCGGACGACGGCTTGGTCAACGGTATGGGAGGAGTACCGGTAAGACCCTATCATGAAGATGAGATCCAGGACACTTTCGACACCTACTCCATAGAATACGACGAAGAAAGGATGAGGAAGAGAAGGGACATCACTTCCCTTTTCAAAAAGGGGTTAGGTACCGTCTTGATAATGTTCTTTTTGTTGTTCATACCCGTGCTTTTGAACATGCTGTACGTCCCCGTAGAAGAGGGTATCTCCATAGACGGTGAATTCGGGGACTGGGAAGGAGTGAGAGTATACATGGACCCCAGTGAGGACGACCTGCTCGACGGGAGTATAGATATCAGGGAGTACAGGCTCTTGATCGAGAGCGGTTATCTCTACGTTTACATAGAAACTGAAGACGAGCTCTTCGAAACTAACAGTGTGGATTCTATCAGATGTTTCATAGATATATCTGAAGGGCAGGGGTACGGATTGGAGCACATCTCATCGGATTACCTCCTAGAGATCTACGGTTGGGATGGAGATCCTATGGGTACCCATTTCTTCGAGTTCGACGATTCACGTCCACAGGATGATTGGAACGGTTTCAAAAGACGAGGCGGGGCGACCGTTGAATACGAAGAGAACAGGCTGGAAACACGTCTATGGATAGGAGAACTCCAGTACACCGAAGATCCGAAGATCATAGTCCATACCCAATCTGGAGATCACTGGGACATGAGCGAAGGAAGTGTGCTTCCAGGGGATGATTCCATAGTTTTAGATGTCAGAAATGTAGGTCCTCGGATAGTCGATACCGGGACCGTGACACCGTACCTGCAATTCGACGTATTCTCTCTATCCGGTGACTCGCTTTTAGAGAACATAACAGTACAGTACAACGATCTATCTGCAGCAGCAGTCGAGTCCGTCACTATCTATGAAGGAGACGTAGATTCTGTAGGGGATAACGACAGATTGATCACGTCCATAGAGGATTTCGATGGAGACGTGAACATACCGATCCAGAGGGTGATAAACGAAACGATGAACACTTTCACGATGGCTTGTACGGTTTCGTCAAGCGCTTCCCCGCAAACTCCGGTAGGTTTGAAGATAACCGATGCTTTTCCCGAAAGTGGTTTGGCGTCTATTAAACGCACCAATCTAGAAAATTACTACGTAGATAATGCACCCTCGTCACCCAGAGTGGACGGTGCCTTCGCGGATTGGAACGAACAACCCACCTTATCGGACGACTTCGACGACCTGGCACCCTTCGGGCAGTGGAACCCGAACATAGATATCAGAAGATACGGTGTCGCCGACGGAGCGGAGACCCATTTCATGGTGAGCGTCGAAGGGAATATGATGGGTGGAGCCGACGTGCCTTTCTTGAGAGGCAGACCGACGGAGATGGAGGATTCTGATAGGGACGGTATACCTGATATAGACGACCCCTATCCATCCGATTTCGACAACGACGGACAGAACGACTCCATGGAGTTGGTCAACGGGTACAGAGACGTCGATTCCGACGGTGTACCGGAACATCCTCACGGCGATGACATGTGGATCAACACCACCATACCCGATACTCCAGATTTCCCTGAACAGTACAGAAACGAAACGGTGAGCAGATACGTCGGACCTGTCGAGTTACCCGTGAGGACCGGCGAGGACTACGTCAGGATCTTCATAGATGCCGACGAGGACATAACCACTGGATACCGGGCTCCGTGGCTTACCATGGGAGTAGATTACATGATCAATATCACCGGGAGGAACATGGAGATCACCTCGGCCCACTACAACGAGTACCGGGGCAGCGGGACCAGCTGGGAATGGGACAGACTCGGTGATGTCGATGTCGCCCTCAACCACACGAGCCTGGAGACCGCCCTAGACCTGGACTCTCTGGGCATCGATGATAACTACACGGTTTCATTCGCTTCCTCGGATTGGGAGAACAATCTAGATACCATAGGGAACGTCTACGACAACACAAGGACTCGGTCGTTCTCGACAAAGCTTACAGACCTTTTCGAAGAAATTGAAATGGCAAATTCCATCGAAGGTATAGATCCTTACTCGGGCACTGAGAAAGTAAAATACGACATGGAAGAAACTAACGACAACGATTTGATGAGGGCTGTCGAGGAGAGAGAGATACTCCAATCCAATGAAAATAAGGAACTTCATCTGACCGATGCGGATTCAATGGCGACCACCCACGACGATGCCTCAGATTCACTGCGCATACAGAACGATGATAGCAACACGTGGACTCAAGACATCCCCTTCGCCCAGGATTTCAATATAACCGGGTCTTCGACTGTCTCACTATATCTAGAACCCACCAGTGCAACGGGGTTTTTAAATGGGGGACCTCCGGATGTGACCGTCACGGCAGGATACGACGGTGTAGAGTTGGATGACCGAACGATGATGGAACTGACCGAGGACGGGTGGTACGATTTCAACCTGGATATGAGCGGCAGTACAGTCCCCGCTGGAGATAGTTTATGGATAGACGTAGAGGTGACCAATGCAGGGGGCGGATTCTTTGGACAGGACGGTTATGTAGATGTTTATTTCGGCTCTGATACATACGATTCTCTTTTACAGATGGAAACTGACACCTACATAGACGTGGTTTCGGTAAAATCCTACAATTCTACCGATGAAACCACTTATTTCAACCCCGGGGAGACCGTAAACGTGGTCAGCACCATCGAGGATCCCTTCGGCTCCTACGATATAAGCGGAGCTACCATAGATATCATATCTCCAAATGGAACTTATCTAGTCCAGAACGGAACGATGACAGAGAGCACTTCTACCTCGGACTCCCTAAACTTCACTTACTCTTACACACTCTCTGATGATGCCCCCGAGGGGGAATATACCATGGTCGTAACGGGTACTGAAAGCAACGGCGTTACCGATACTGAATCCAAGGGATTTTACGTGCCTCCTCAACACGGTGTGAGTATCTATCCAGACCAATTTGATAGCGGTAACCAGGGGGAGACCGTGAGTTATGACGTTACCGTTGAAAATATCGGCTTGCAACCGGATACTTACGAAATTACGACCAGCGGTTCTAGTGAAGGTTGGAAGACGACTTTGATGGACGGGGGGAACACCGTAGCTATCGATAATGATGGCGATGGTAACTGGGATTGGGTCGACTCTTCATACGATTCCAACGGAGATGGAGACCCCGATGTCAGCCTTGATCCCCAGGAGACCAAAGGATTTACCATCGAAAAAACGATACCGAAAACAGCGGATTCCGGCTCAGATTCGACTGTGATGAACGCCGTATCAACTTCCGATGTCACCGTTTCGGATTCCGTAACACTTACTACTCGTACCCCTGCGATCAGCACGTCGAAGAGCCTCTATCTACAGAGCGGTGACACCCTTTATACCATGGAAGGGAGCAGTACTCAGACAACCACCATCTCCAACGGGGGATCCAATATATGGACACAGGACCCTGCTTTTGCCAAGTCCTTCAACATCACATCAGACGCAAATATAAGATTATACATCGATCCTACCAGTGCAACGGGCTGGTTCAATGGGGGATGGCCAGATGTCACGTGCATGCTTTCATCCGACTCGACGGACATAGGTGATTATACTATCTCTTCAATTTCCAGCGAGGGATGGTACGAATTCCCTATCGACGCGTCCGGTACAACCATACCGGCTGGAGAGTCATTATCCATAGACGTCTCAGTGGATAGTACCTGGGGGGGATGGAGAGGAGATCCCGGTTATATCGATTTGTACTACGGGTCTACACAGTACGATTCAGGAGTCGACATGGGAACGGATTCCTATGTGAATGTAGATAGTATATCGACTTACAATTCGACTTCACAAACCGATACTTTCTCCGCGGGTGAAACCGTAACGGTCAGAAGTAAGATCTCAGACCCCTTCGGCTCCTACGATATAAGCGGGGCGGAGATGACGATATATGATCCTGAAGGAAATGTATTAGTTCAAAATCAATCTATGTCACTTTACTCAGCGGATCCAAATAGTCCATCTGTATGGAACATATACGAAGGGTCGTACACCTTGACTTCGGATGCGCTGGCCGGGCAGTACACCGTGGAGGTGAAAGGCGTCGAATCCGACGGGATGACGGACTTCGGTCAAACGACGTTTTCGATACCGGCGGGGGTCGAGATAGAGCCGGATAACAACAGCACCGCAACGGCGGGAACGACGGTCAGTTATTCACACAATATAACCAACACCGGGAAGGGTGCAGACGCCTTTAATATCAAAGTCGATTCCAGCCAGGGTTGGAACGTGAGCGTTTACGACGGTGGGACGTTGATAGGAACGGATACCAACGGCGACGGGACGTGGGATTACGTCAACCCGAGCTACGATTCCAACAACGACGGTGTCCCGGATACGGGTTTGATGACTCCTGGTGAGACGATGGATCTCACCGTTGCCATAGAAGTACCGGGCAATGCTGAGAACGGGACGGTGGATACGACGACCATAACGACTACGTCGATCTTGGATAATTCGGTCTCGGATTCCGCCACAGACACGACCTACATCCCGGAATTCTCTAACATACTTCTACCGGTTGGATTCGTTTTCTTGTTCTTTATCGGAGGAGCGGTCTATCGAAAATATAAATCGACACACGATGGAAGAAAAGATGACCTTCACGATCAAAAATCGAATGAAAAAGAAAGGAAAGAAGAGAAAGGAAAAATACCACAAAAGGAGGAAAAAATATGATACAAATAGTATCTGTAGGAATGGTGTTTTTGTTCTTCGTGGTGGGCTTCGTTTACCGCAGGTGGTTCATGGACAAAGAAGGTGTCGAAAGGCACGAGCCGTGCGGGGAGCGGGACTTGGCACAACATGAACGAAAGACTCCAAGAAAGGAGGCGGTATACTGAACATCTTCCACACCGCAAAAATTACATATACAGCAAACCCCAATGTTGTATATGATAAAAGGGGGTGCCCCCCATGACCGATGAAGATGAAATAGTATGCCCCGTATGCGGCAATAAGAACTCTCCAGATTCGACCGAGTGTAGGGTCTGCGGCACCTCCTTGGAAAAAGTGAAGGAAGAAAAAGATAAAGTAGAAGATGGTGAAGAACGAGTCAAATTAGAGAATGAAGAAGAAGCTATTTTGAATGCATTAACACATATCTCCGGAGTAGGTCAATCCAAAGCCAAAAATATAGTAAAATCCGGGATATCCGACTTCGATAAACTGGAGGGAGCAGACCTCAGTTCATTTTTGAATATCGAGGGGATCGGTGAATCGACTGCTATGGATATCATCGAAACCATAGAGGGATCTAAGAAAGGCGACGGTGGACTTTACCTGTGTGGTGAATGCGGTGCCTTCGTGGGAGAGCACGCCACGAAGTGTCCACAGTGCGGCGCCAAGATGATCGAGGAGGATGAGGATTATGAAGAAGAGTATGATGAAGATTACGACGGTGATTTAGATCATGAAGAAATTCTAGAAGAAGGGGAGGAAGAAGGATCACTATACCTATGCGGTAACTGTGGGTCATTCATATCCAGTTCTGCTGAAAAATGTCCATTCTGTGGATCTTCACTAGAAGAAGAGGAAGAAGAGGGAGAGGAAATTGGTGAGGAAGAGGAATTTACACCCATAGAAGAAGATATCCAAGAGGGGGGAGAGGAGGAAGAAGGGGGTCTATACCTATGTACGAATTGTGGATCGTTCGTTAGTTCGAAATCAAACCGATGTTCACAATGTGGTTATTACTTTGACGAGGAGGAAGAAGTTACACCAGAAGATATAGAGAGGAGAGAGGAAGAGCTGATAGATGAATCAATTACGGAAAGAGAACCTGAACAGATACCTGAAACGGACCTAGAGCCCGAGACAATGATGGCGGACACCTCAGACGAGACACAAGAACCGGATGAGATGGAAGAGTTGGTGCAAGATTCCATCACCGGAGTCGAACCAG
>CAZHUM010000014.1:9669-25904 GCA_964535805.1 uncultured Thermoplasmata archaeon | reverse complement strand
AGAGCGAACAGACACCCGAAATGGAAGAGGATCAAACTCTCGATGAGATGGAAGAGTTGGTGCAAGATTCCATCACCGAAGTCGAACCAGAGAGCGAACAGACACCCGAAATGGAAGAGGATCAAACTCTCGATGAGATGGAAGACCTCGTACAAACCGAGGATTGGACAGAAGAAGAACTCGAGATGGATATCGATGAAACTGACCTGGAAGAACTAGATAAGGAGATCGAATTGGCCCTTGAGGAAGAGTACGGTATCTCTTCAGAGACCATAAGTGCTTTGTCTCTCGGTAAGGACATCAAGATGTGCGGCAACTGCGGGAGGATATGTGAAGGAGAACTGAAAGAGTGCCCGGTTTGCCACCAACCTCTCGAAGGAGGTAAAGTCGAGGCTGAAATGGAAACGGAAGAGTGGGATGTAGAATCGGCACAATCCACATTGATACAAGCTTTGGGTATCAGTGATGTCCCGGACGAAGTTTCAGAAGATGAAACTGGATCGCTCGGTGTATGTACTATCTGCGGGGCTTTTCTAACAGAAGGGACGGAGAGATGCCCAGTATGCGGAAGTAAAGTCTCAGAGACTCCGGAGATTGAATACGACGAAGAAGATACCTTCGTCCACCGAACCGATGATAAACTTTTCATCTGCGACGCCTGTGGTGCCTTCGTTGGCGCAGATCAAAAATTCTGTCCGGTCTGTGGCAGTGACCTAGAATTCGCCAGGAGAAAGGTGGAGGAAGAGGACCTCGAGTCGATAGGAGATAATACCCAGGACATATTGGACTCGTTCTTCGGAGAGATAGACGGTGTGGAGATCGAAGAAGAGATGAAGAACAAAAAGTTGACCTTTTGCGACGTTTGCGGTGCCCTTGTAATCGAAGGTGCCGACCGATGTTCTATCTGTTTATCACTTCTAGATGAAGAAAAAAGCGAGGAGGAAGACCTCCAAGGATTCGAGTTTTACTTCGGTGAAGACGAGATAAGCGAAGAAGAGATGGAAGAATTCGACGAGGAGATAAATGTAAGCGAAGTAGACGAGGATTTCACTCCAGAAGTCGAAGAAGAAAGCCAGGTGGATGTGTCAGAGGAGATAATGAAAGAGGTGGACAGGGAGTTAGAATTAGAGGAGGAAGAAGATATCAGTGAGGCTGATGTGGAAGAACCTGCTGAGATCGATGAAGAAGGTTTCGAAGAAGGAGAAGAGGTCATCATAGATGAAGATTTGTTAGAAAGAGAACTAGAACTGGATATCGAGGAGGAACCTGAATCTTTAGAGATGCAGGAAGATGAAGATGCCACAGAAGATGATTTTCAAATTTACGAAGAAGTTGACGAGGTCGGGGAAATAGAGGAAGTCGAGGAACCGGAGCCCTCTGAAGAAGAGGAGATCGACATAGAAAGTATATTAGAGGAGATAAGTGAAGAAAACGAAAAGGTGACGGCGGAGACCACTGAAAAACCATTGGATGAGGGGGGTGAGTTCGGATACTACCGTGTTGAAGAAAGTGATCATAGTGGTGAACCGTTAGATGAAGAACTCGAAACCGATGATTTGAATGAAGATGAATGGACCCATTGTCCAAACTGCGATTCGTATGTCAGTGATGATAGCGAGGTCTGTGGTGTTTGTGGTTATTCGTTCGAAGAAAGTGGCATCCACGAAAGAAATGTTTCCATGTACCACAAAAAGATCGAAAGAGGATCCGATATTTCATCCGCATCGGGAACAGAAGTAAATACCCACGATTCAAGCTGGATAAACGAGATTTTACAAGAAGCAGACAGTAGTTCTTCAAAAAAGAAGAGAAGGGGAAAGGTTAGAAAAGAATCCGAGGATGAAAATCTCCTCGTCAGTACAGTCAACAGGATCAAGGAGTACGAAGTTCCCGTTTCAAGTTTATCATTGGTCGCATTCGGCGGTTTCTATCTATACTCTTACCAAAATTCTTCGCTTCCCAATATAGCTGATATCGGATTGACCATATTGGCACTCTTCTTCGGATTGGGGATACTCACGCTGTACGTGTTTAAGGAAGATCTGATCAGAACGTCACAAACAGGTGTTCTCGGATACTTGATCGGGTTCGGTTTGGCTTCATTCGTACCTCTCCACTGCACGGTGTTGAGTATATCTCTACCGCTCATCTTGGACACTCTGTTGATAGGTATCGCACTGGGTATCTTTATGATACTCGATTTCAAGATCGATCAAGATTATAGATATTATCTGATGTGGTTCGTCGGTATCGCACTTCTGATGCTGATACTTATATTGGTGAAAATTACGGATACCGGGGGACTCACTACCCTGGCATATCCTCTGTTGATGTCCATAGGTCTGGGTTCTATCCTGGTGATGGGAGGAACCTATAACTGGTATAACCGGGCTCAATCAGATACAAACACATATGAAAATATCCAGATGGGACACAGGCATCTGTTGTACGGCGACTATAAAAAAGCTGTTAGTTCCTTCGATAAGGCCATAAAGAGTAGTTCTCAGATGGATAAAGACGGAGATAATATTGATTATGCAGAATCTCCGTTGTACAGTAAAGGCCTAGCACAGTGCAGTATGGGCATGTATGAAGATGCGGTGGAAACTTTCAAAGAAGTGCTATCGTTGGCTCCTGAAAGCGTAGCCTGCTGGAATAACCTGGGTACCACGTACAGCAGGATGGGGAAACAGAAATTAGCCGTCAAATGTTTAAAAAAATCATTAAAATTAGAGCCGGAATACGAGATCTCTTGGAACAACCTGGGTAACGCTATGTTTAGAAAGGGTGAATATGATAAAGCACTCGACTGCTACGACATGGCTTTGGATATCAATCCGAATTATCGAGACGCCACTCTGAATAAAAACCAGTGCTTGATCAAATTGGGTACTTCAAAAACAAGGTGATCGATAGTTCGATGGAACCTCGATATCAAAATTTCTTTGCCGCTTCATATATAGTTTCTGAAAAAGTAGGATGTGGATGTATGATATCAGCGAGTTCTCGGGCGGACATCCCGTTCCTCATGGCAACTACGACTTCCATGATGATATCGACGGCTGCAGGACACATTAGATGAACTCCGACTATCCTCTCTTCAACTTCGATTATTTTTGCGGATCCTAACCTCTGGCCAGTTGAAGATCCCCTTCCTGTCGCCGAGACGGAGAATTTTTCTACCTGGACGTCTTTGAATTCTTTTTTAGCTTGTTCTTCCGTTAACCCGACAGACCCTATCTCGGGGTGGGTGTAGAGCCCCGCCGGTACGTGATACTCGGAAAATCCTTTCTGTTCATCGCCGATGATGTCATCGACTGCTATCTGTGCCTGTTTGTAAGCTGAATGTGCAAGCATACTCTTTCCATTAACGTCTCCAACGGCATAGACCGTTTCTATATCGGTTTTCATCCTGTCATCTACTGAGATAGATCCATTTTCATCCAATATGTCCAGATCCATTTTAGGTAGATTCGGTTTCCTTCCGACCGTACAGAGGATCTTATCCGCTTTCATCTCCCTCTGCTCATCACCATCCATTGACTCGACTTTTATCGTGAAAGGACCTTTTCCCTCGTAACCCACAACTTTTGAGCGTGTGAGAACCTTCACCCTCTTCCTTTTTAGAAGTTTTTCTGCCCCCATACTCAGATCTTCATCCATCTGGGGCAGCAGTCTGTCCATGAGCTCTACCACGGTCACTTCCGTACCCATGGATGAAAATATACTTGCCATCTCCACCCCGATGTAGCCCCCTCCGATTATCACCATGGAATTCGGTATCTCCTTGGGGGCTAAAGCACCCTTGCTGGTCAGGATATTATCCTCATCGATCTCCAAAAATGGTAGAACGATCGGTTTAGAACCGGTTGCTATGATGATATGATCTGATTCAAGTATCTCACCACCCACTTTTATCTCCGTCCCGCTGACTACCTCCGCTTCTCCCTTGATGATCTCTATTTCGCTTTCATCCAGGTGTTTCTTTATGCCTTTTCTCGATATCTGGATCGCTCTGTTTCTTATCTTGTTGATCTTATCGATGTCTATACTATTTAGAGTCACATCGACTCCCCTTCTTCCGGCTCCCTTGACCACGTCGATACTTTCTCCCACAGACAGTAAAGCTTTAGATGGTATGCATCCGCTGTTGGTACACACCCCACCGATCTCCCCCTTCTCGATAAGTGTGACGTCTAAACCCTTCTCCTCTGCCCACAGTGCACTCTTATAACCGCCTGGTCCACTGCCTATCACTGTTACTCTCTTCGTCATGTTATCTAGAACCTTGATAATATGTATTTTACTTATTTATTTTTCCCCGTACGGGTCTCATCGATAGGTGTCAAACGGAAAAATCTTTATTTAACCTGTTACTAATGTAAAATCAACAGCAAGGTAGTAGAATCCAAACTTTGTTTTTAAAAAGGAAAATAGATATGTGTTCAGGTGTAAAAACCATCTCCTTCGTATGTTTTCTACCGCCTCGTTGTTTCTCAAGAAATAGATAAAAACGTGATCAAAATGAGCGAAGATGAAGATTTCGACCCAAAGATAGTGGGATTACTGTGTAATTGGTGCAGTTATGCTGGAGCGGATCTGGCTGGAACGAGTCGAACACAATACCAACCTAACGTTAGATTCATCAGAGTGATGTGTTCAGGAAGGATCGACCCTGAGCTAGTATTAAAAGCTCTCACAGATGGAGCTGATGGGGTTTTAGTAGGGGGGTGTCACTTTGGAGATTGTCACTATCAAAGCGGAAATTTCAAAACTGCCAGGAAGATGGAATTGACCCGAAGATTCTTGGGAGAGATGGGCATCGATCCGAAACGGCTTAGATTCGAACAGATATCTGCATCTGAAGGCGACAAACTCGCTAGGGTAGTCAACGATTTTGTGGGCGAATTGAAAGAAATGGGGCCCTTAGAAATAGAACGGGAAGGTGATGAAGGTGAGTGAAGACAAACTCAATTTTGCATTCTATTGGGCTGCCAGCTGTGGTGGCTGTGAGATCGCTGTCCTCGATATCGACGAGAAGATACTCGATGTAGTGGGTGAAGCGAATATACTGTTTTGGCCGGTAGCCATCGATACAAAATACAAGGACGTCGAGGAGATGGAAGATAAATACATCGATGTCTGCTTCTTCAACGGGGCGGTTAGAACGGAGGAACAAGAACATCTTGCAAAATTACTCAGAGAAAAATCCAAGACTCTAGTGTCTTTCGGTGCCTGCTCAGTCCACGGCGGTATACCTGGATTAGCCAACCTGGCGAATCGTGAGGAGGTGTTTCAAGTAGCTTACCTGGACAACCCTTCTACGGATAACCCCGAACACACCGTACCAACAACTGATATAGACGTACCCGAAGGAAAATTGACACTACCTCGATTCTACGATACCGTAAAAAGCCTGGATCAAGTAGTGGATGTCGATTACTACCTCCCTGGATGTCCTCCCACGCCGGATATGATACTAACCGCTGTCGATGCCATAGTGAAAGGAGAGCTCCCCGAGAAAGGGGCTGTTCTCGCACCGTTAAAATCCGTATGCGACGAGTGCAAATACGAGAAGAGCGAGAAGAAGATAAAAGAGGTCAAAAGGGTTTACGAGGTGGAAGAGATAGAAGACAAGTGTCTACTTGAACAAGGTATCCTCTGTATGGGGCCCGCAACGAGAGGTGGCTGTGATGCCAGATGTACCGAGGCGAACATGCCATGTACCGGATGCGGAGGTCCGACCCCGAACTCGATAGACCAAGGTGCGAAGATGATTTCCGCCCTGGCTTCGATCCTCGGTATAGAGGGAGAGGAGAACATGACCGAAGAAGAACTCGAAAAATTGGTCGATGAGATCGTCGATATTTCAGGAACGTTTTACAAGTACAGTTTACCAACTTCCCTGTTGAAAAGGAAGGTGATGGAATAATGAAGAAAATAGAGATAGATCCGATAACTAGATTGGAGGGCCACGGTAAGATCAGCATATTTTTGAATGATGAAGGTAACGTAGAGAACGCATACCTCCAGATACCCGAACTGAGAGGGTTCGAGAGGTTCTGCCAAGGGAGGAGAGCGGAGGACATGCCCCAGATCACGTCACGTATATGCGGTGTGTGCCCTGTAGCGCATCATTTCGCGTCCACGAAAGCCCTGGATGATGCTTTCAACGTGGAACCTACGGAGACAGCAAAGAAACTCAGAGAATTGATGTACTGCGGCTATATAATCTACGATCATATCCTGCATTTCTACTACCTGGGTGGACCCGACTTCGTCGTGGGTCCCGACGCACCTCCTGAGAAAAGGAATATCTTGGGGGTCATCGAAGAGGTAGGTGAAGATATAGCGAAGGAAGTCATCAAACACCGTGCTTACGGTCAGAAGATCACCGCGATTTTAGGCGGTAAAGCGACCCACCCCGTCTGTGGACTACCGGGAGGAGTATCTAAAGCTCTGTCGAAGGATGAAGTAGGTGAGATCGAATCCATGGTGGATTCATGCATTGACTTCGCCAAATTTTCTCTCGGTATATTCGACGACGTGGTTCTTGAAAACCAGGATTACGTAGATATGATCCTCAGCGATCCATACCAGTTGAAAACTTACAACATGGGTCTCGTAGATGAGAACGACAAAGTCAATTTCTACGACGGGAAGATACGGGTCACCGACCAGAAGGCTAAGGAATACCTGAAGATGGACGTAAAAGATTATCATGATAAGGTAGCTGAACACGTGGAGGAATGGAGCTACATGAAGTTCCCGTATCTCAAAGATATAGGTTGGAAGGGACTCCATGATGGAGAGGACAGCGGGATCTACAGAGTCGGACCGTTAGGAAGATTGAACGCATCTGACGGTATGGCTACACCGCTTGCCAATGAAGAGTACAAGCGTATGTACGATACACTTGGCGGAAAACCGGTTAACTCTACTCTTGCATTCCACTGGGCTAGACTGATCGAACTGCTCTATGCCACGGAGAGAGCCAAAGAACTGATCCAAGACCCAGAAATAACTTCGAAGGACATCAGGAACAAAGTGGGAGAACCGGGCGAAGGGTTCGGAGTGGTCGAGGCGGCTAGAGGGACGCTGATCCACCACTATAAATTAGATGAAAGGGGACTGATAGACAAGTCGAATCTCATAGTAGCTACGACAAACAACGCCGGAGCCATCACCATGTCGGTCAGGGACGCTGCTAAAGGTGTCATCCAGGACGGTAACGTAGACAACGGCATATTGAACCAAGTCGAGATGGCCTTCAGAGCCTATGACCCATGCTTCGCTTGTGCCACGCATTCAGCACTTGGAAATATGCCACTGCAGGTGGATATTTACGATGAAGAAGAAAATCTTATCGATACGTATAAACGAGACTAGACGTGGTCCTAGGGAGAACATAATCCATAGAAAAAGTATATAATCTACATCTACATATGTATATATATATAGTGATGATATGGTGTCTAAGACGATCTCCGTAACAAAAAAGGTCTATGATATGCTTAAGAAGGAGAAACTCCCTGGGGAGAGCTTCTCGGAAGCACTTACGAGACTCGTCGAAGAGAGAGGAAAGATATCTGATCTGGCCGGGGCATGGAACAATCTAACTGAACAAGAGATCGCCTCTATAGAAGAGGGGATGAAAAAGATTAGGGGATCAGCGGATAAAAGGGTGTTATTGGAATGAAGTGTTTAGACTCTACTTTCTTGATAGATCTATTGAAAAATGATACCTCCACAGTAAGGAAGGCTAAAGAGATGGAAAAAACATCACTCCTAGCTTCTACTGAAATCAATGTTTTTGAGATCGCCTCAGGCATAGAACAGAGTAAGTTGAGTGATTTGAAGAAAGAGCAAAAAATAGCTGAATCAGAATCACTTTTCAAGAGGCTGCATGTATTCCCCTTGAACAGAGAGGGAGCGATTAGAGCTGCACGGATAATCGGTGAATTGAGAAAAAAGGGATCACCAACTGATACGTTGGATGCTCTCGTAGCTGGTATCTCATTAGCAAATGGATGCGATGTAGTTGTTTCCAGGAACGAAAAACATTTTGAACACATCGAAGGATTGATCGTTGAGAGTTATTGATACCGATTTCTCTCCCATCCGCAGTTTTTCGGTTATTTACCGTAGCCTATCTCCTTGACCGATTCTTCGATCACATCTAGAGCTTCTTTATCCGCTATGGTAGATGGTATCTTGTAGTCCACTCCGTTGGCGATCTCTCTCATAGTGCCTCTCAGTATCTTGCCAGACCTTGTCTTTGGTAACTGTTCTACCACCACGGCTTTTTTGAAAGATGCTATCGGACCGACGTCATCTCTGACCATCTGGATCACTTCTGATACGATCTCGTCTTTGTCCTGTTCGACCCCTGATTTAAGTACCATGAAACCGATCGGGACCTCGCCTTTCAGATCGTCATGGACACCCATAACGGCACATTCCGCTACTGCCGGGTGCTTAGCGACCGCTTCCTCCATACTCCCGGTCGATAACCTGTGACCGGCTACGTTGATGATGTCGTCAACACGTCCCATTATCGAGATGTAACCATCTTCGTCGATGAATCCCGCATCTCCGGTGAAGTAGTACCCTGGGTATGGATCCATATATGACTGCTTGAACCTCTCATCGTTCTTCCAAAGTGTGATAAAATTCCCTAGTGGGAGGGGTAATTTTACGGAGATCACTCCGCTCTCGCCCTGAGGCAGCTCTTCGCTTGTGGCTGGGTCCAATATGCGCAGGTCGTACCCGGGCATGGGTTTCGTCGCAGAACCAGGCTTGGTCGGGAAGGTTTTCATCCCTCTGAAGTTACCGACAATAGCCCATCCCGTTTCGGTCTGCCACCAGTGGTCGATCACGGGCACTCCCAAGAGATCTTTTGCCCAGTGGTAGGTATCTGGGTCCGTTCTCTCACCTGCTAAGAAGAGTGAATCGAAACCGGTGATATCGTATTTCTTGAAGTACTCACCTTCCGGGTCTTCCCTCTTTATCGCTCTTATGGCAGTGGGAGCGGTGAAAAGAACTTTCACATCGTGTTCAGATATCACACGCCAGAATGCTCCTGGATCGGGAGTTCGTACGGGTTTGCCTTCGTACATTATGGTGGTCGCCCCTATCAATAACGGTGCATAAACGATGTAAGAATGACCCACAACCCAGCCAACATCGGATGCTGCCCAGTATACGTCGCCGGGTTCGATGCCGTAGATGTACTTCATACTCCATCTCAATGCCACCGCGTGGCCTCCGTTGTCACGGACGACGCCCTTCGGTTTACCGGTGGTGCCCGAGGTGTACAGTATATAAAGCGGGTCTGTTGCATTCACGCTCACACAGTCCGCAGGCTCTGCTTTTTCTTCCAACTCATTCCAATCTAGATCGTTCTCTCCCATCTCCGCTTCTGCCTCTGGCCTTTGAAAGATCACGGACTTCTCCGGCTTGTTATCCGATAAGTCAAGAGCTTTATCAAGGAGTGGTTTGTACTCGATCACCTTACTCCCTTCGATACCGCAGGATGCTGAAAGTATGACCTTGGGCTCTGCGTCTTCTATCCTTATAGCCAGTTCCTTGGCGGCGAATCCACCGAATACCACTGAATGCACGGCTCCGATCCGTGCACATGCCAGCATGCTCATCAGTGCCTCGGGTATCATGGGCATGTAGATAACTACGGTATCTCCCTTTTCCACCCCTAACTCTCGTAAAAATCCAGCTATCTTAGAAACCCTCTCCTTCAGCTCGTTGTAAGTAAATTTCTCGATCGTATCCGTGACTGGACTGTCGTAGATCAGTGCGTCCTGGTCACCTCTACCTTCCTCGATGTGCCTATCTAAAGCATTGTAGCACGTATTCAACTTGCCGCCCTTGAACCATCTGTAAAAGGGCATATTCGACGTGTCCAGTACTTGACCCCATCTCTCGTCCCAAACGATCTCCTCTGCTGCTTCTCTCCAGAATCCTTCTGGATCGTCCAGGGATCTTTTATACATCTTTTCATACTTATTATTGTGATCGCCGCTCATCTTACCATCTCTTTTTGCTCGTAATGTGGTTTATTTAAATAATCTTTCGGTCAGTGTTAGTTATCCTAGGAAGAGGAGCAGGGATCATATCTCTTCCTTGAGCGCCCTCTCTACCATGCTAGAAAGCTGGTCCCTTTTGAAACCTTTCTGTTCCATAGCACCGGAAGGACATGCACTAGCACAGGCGCCACACCCTTTACAGAGAGCGGCATCGATCTCGGCTACCAACTTGTCCGACCCCTCTTCTACAGATACGATCTCGATCGAACCATAGTCACAAACAGGCTCACATATACCGCATCCGCTGCATAGGTCTTCGTCCACCACTGCGATGGTCGCTTCGGACTCCAGCTTCTCCTTGGACAGGATAGCTGCTGCCTTGGAGGCTGCTCCTGATGCTTGAGCGACGGTATCCGGTATATCCTTCGGACCCTGACAGCAACCAGCGATGAATATGCCTCCAGTTGCAGTATCTACCGGCTTAAGTTTGGGATGTGCCTCTAAGAAGAAACCGTCAGCACCCTGGGATATCCTGAGTGTCCGCGCCAATTCTTCTGAACCTTCGCTCGGCAGTAGTGCGGGTACCAATATCATCATGTCTGATTTTACTTCGAGGAGTTTGTCCGTGACCGTATCGAATATATCGAAGGAAAGTCCTTCATCTGGATCCACCTTGACTTCCGATGGTCTCCCCCTCAATATGTTAATGTCCATACCACGTATCCTCCGGTAGAATTCTTCATAACCCTTACCAAAGGAGCGGATATCCGTGTAACATAGATTGATGTCTACGTCGTTGCCCAAATGTTCTCTGATCAAGTAGGCATGTTTCAACGCTCCCATGCATCCTACCCTGCAGCAGTATGGCTGTGTGTCCTCATCCCTTGATCCAACACAAAGTATGAAGCTGACACTCTCGATCTCTTCACCATCAGACATTTTAATGATCTTACCCCCGGTTGGTCCTGATGAATCCACCATCCTTTCGAACTCGAGGTTCGTGATTATATCTTCCGACCTTCCGTACCCGTACTCGTACATCTCTTCGGGATTGAGCAGGTCGTACCCCGTTGCTACAACTATGCTCCCCACGTTGAGCTCGATCGTTTCCTCTTCCATCCCATGGTCGATGGCATCGAGTTCACACGCCTCTATACACGGAGGACTATCACCGCATTTACCGGTTTTAAGGTAGATACAGCTATCGGGATCGATGGTGTACTTCAAAGGCACTGCTTGTGGGAACGGTGTGTATATGGCACTCCGGTTTCCCAATTTCATATCGAACTCATCAGGAACCCTGTCGTTCAGTCTGCACACTTCTGCACATACCCCGCAACCCGTGCATTTTTCCCAATCTACGTAAGCGGGTTTTTTCTTCACTTTTACTGTAAAATTACCCACACTTCCGTTAACCTCCTCGACTTCCGAGTAGGTGAGCAGTTCTATGTTGGGATTTCTTGCGGCGTCCATCATCTTCGGAGTCAAAATGCATGACGAGCAATCAAGGGTTGGAAATGTCTTATCTAGTTGTGCCATCTTACCTCCTATGCTCGGTTCTCTCTCCACGAGATAGACCTTTTTACCCTGATCGGCTATATCAAGGGCAGCTTGTATACCTGCGATACCCCCTCCGATGACCAAAGCTTCGGGAACGACATCAACTTCAGTCCTTTCCAACGGTTCTAGAAGTCTTGCCTTGGCTACCGCCATGGATACCAGGTCTTTAGCTTTCTGGGTAGCTTTCTCTGGATCGTCCTTATGCACCCATGAACAGTGCTCTCTGATATTAGCCATCTCCAAACAATAACGATTCAAACCCTCGTCAATGATAACGGATTGGAAGGTGGGTTCGTGCATGCGGGGTGAACATGAGGCTACCACTACGCTGTCGAGGTCGTATTCTTTGACCTTCTCTTTGATCAGTTTTCCACCTGGGTCGGAACACATGTACTTGTAATCGACCGCCACAGCTACGCCTTCCAATTTACTCGCATATTCAGCTACTTCCTTTACATCTACCACATCGGCGATATTGCTTCCGCAGTGGCAGACGAAGACTCCTACTCGGTTCATTCTTTCACCCCCAGTGATTCTATCTTATGAACGGGGCTGAGATTCAGACCCAGACCTAATTTTGACGGTGATATACCCAACGCTATACCCAGGAGCTGTGTGTAATAGAGAACTGGTAGGTCCAGGGATGTACCGACCGTATCGGCGGCGCTTTCCTGTTTAGAGTCGAACATGCGCTGCCCCCACGGACATATCGTAGTCATCCCATCGAAACCTCTCTTTTGCACGGCATCCAATTTCTGCCCGGTCTTGGTCAAGGCGGATTCGGGTTCATTGACCATTATATGTGCACCGCAGCAGTCCAATTTCTCGACGTAATCTTCGGTCTCGATCCCGATGGCCTCGAGCAAATTTTCCATCTTCTGTGGATTTTCGGAATCGTCCGGTCTCGGGATATCGTTGGGTCGGATAGTATGACATCCATAATGAGCGGCTATTTTTGTATCATCAATCGGTTTCTCGACAGCTTCTTTTATCTTATCTACACCGATAACATCGTGGAGCAGATCAAGTGTGTGATACAATTTTAAGTTTCCATCGTACTTCAAACCCTCTTCCTCTAGTCTGGAGTTTACTTTTTTTCTCAATTCCTTGTTCTCGTCCAACACGTGCATCGCCCTAGTTAGTGCCTGGTGACAGTAAGGACACGGCGTGTACAAGTCAACACCCTGCTTCTCAGCCAAAGCCAGATTCCTTGCCGATAAGTACATGGTTATGGACATGTTGATGTTTCTCAAAGGTGCTCCACAACATGTAGGCCCTTGGATATCCACCAGTTCGACTCCTAATCTCGGAAAAACCTCTCGAAGTGACATCTCATAGGCGTACTGTTCGGTCGGTATCAAGCATCCAAGGTACAGTCCCATCTTCATGTAATCACCTCAACCTCTCCTGGGCGGCTTTCATCAGTATCTGCTGCAGTTTTCCCACCTCTTCCTGGGTAGGTTTCGGGCATTCCGGAAGATCTAGACCACCTCTATCTACCCCTTCGTTCTTCCTGTTCCTGACCTCTTTTACCTGCTGTATTAAACCAGTGGCTAGAACCGACTGCAGCATGTTGGAGTATCCCGTATGGATCTGTTTACCAGAAGATACCGCTAGGTTCTTCAAAGCGAATATCACGTCTATGGGTGCTAGGTCCTGAGGGCACCTTTCTTTACACTTCAAACAGGTGACGCATGTCCAAATCACGTCGGAATTGACGAGTTCGTCGATGAACCCGGATTTAGAAAGCGCCATTATCCTGTGCGGCTCGAGTTCCGTCAGTATGAAGGCTTCGCATCCAGAAGTGCACTTACCGCATTGGTAGCAGAAATTGGGTATGTCCTCGCTCAAACCGTCCATTATCTCTAAAACTTTCTCACGCTCTTCTTTCTCTGGCTCCGCCATCGAAGTCAAATCTACAATGCTCATATGATCTACCTTTCTTTTTTCGGTTGTCAAGACTTTGTACGGACTACGTCCGTTGTTTAGATTGAATCCGTTATTTATCTTTGAAATCAGCTTTCCGTTTTTCAACAAAAGCTTCCATGCCTTCTTCTTGATCTTCCGTAGAGAACAATTCGGAAAATCCCTTTTTCTCTAGTTTTAGACCTTCTGATAAACTAACATCTATGCCCTTATTGATAACGTTTTTGGCATTCCTTATAGCTATCGGACCCTTTTCAGCAATTTCACCGGCCATATCCAATGCAGCGTTGACCACGGGGCCGTTGTCCTGAACGGGCTTTCCCTTTTCGTTCTTCACCTTGTTGCCTTCTTCGTCGAGTTCGAAACCTTCTACGACATCCTGGACAAGTCCAATCTCTTTGGCTGTATCAGCGCTGACCAGCTTGCCCGTATAGATGAGTTCTTTGGCTTTGCCAGGTCCGATAAGCCTAGCGAGTCTCTGAGTCCCTCCGAATCCGGGTATCACTCCTAGATTTACCTCCGGTTGACCGAACATGGCTGCGGTGGATGCAATACGGATATCACATGCCATGGAGAGTTCCGTTCCGCCGCCCAAAGCGAATCCGTTCACGGCTGCTATTACCGGGACTGGAAATTCTTCTATCTTGTTCAATACGCTCTGACCAAGTTCACAGTATTTATCTGCTTGTTCGGTATCCATCCCCATCATCTCCTTGATGTCCGCACCCGCTACGAATGCTCTTCCCTCTCCTGTTACTACAACAGCCTTTGGCAAGTCATCTTTAAACCCGACTAGAGTCTCATCCAGTTCTTCTAATAGTTCGGTACACAGTACGTTCATAGGAGGGTTATCTATGGTCACTACCGCTATTTCATCCTTCGTCTCAACTTCTATCATATCAACGACCTCTCAATATTCGTAGAAACCCCGGCCCGATTTCCTACCTAAGTAACCGGCTCGAACCATCTTCTTCAACAGAGGACACGGCCTATACTTGGAGTCGTTGAATTCCTCATATAGCACTTCCATTATGTGTAACACGGTATCAAGACCGATGAGGTCTCCCAGTGCCAGAGGTCCCATGGGATGGTTCATACCCAACTTCATCACCTGGTCGATGGCTTCCGCTTCAGCTACACCGTTCTGTAAACAGTATATCGCTTCATTTATCATGGGTATAAGCACTCTGTTGGATACGAATCCGGGCGAGTCGTTCACCTCTACCGGTGCCTTACCCATCTCTTCCGCCAGGGATATCACCGTTTCGGTCACCTCGTCGGATGTCCTAAGGCCACGTATGACCTCCACCAGTTTCATCAACGGCACGGGGTTCATGAAGTGCATGCCGATGAACCTATCAGGTCTGTCCGTGAAGGCTGCCATCTTGGTTATCGGGATGGTGGACGTGTTAGAAGCGAGTATGGTTTCCGGAGGACACAGTTCGTCCAGTTCAGTGAACACCTGCTCTTTTATGTCCTCGTCCTCGATGACCGCCTCTATGATGAGATCGCAATCCTTAAGATCCTCCATATCCACCGTACCAGTTATCCTGGACAGGGTTTCATTTTTATCTTCTTCCGATATCTTACCCTTATCGACTCCTTTGGATAAAAATTTCTCGATGCTCTTCATCCCGTTGTCGACGAACTCTTGTTTGATATCCCGCATCACTACGTCATAACCGGTCTGAGCTGATACCTGGGCGATCCCGTGGCCCATGGTCCCTGCTCCGACCACTCCTATCTTTTCTATCTTCATATTTTCTACCTCTATATGTCTCACATTTCTATTATCATGGTGACGGCATTTCCTCCGCCCAAACAAAGAGATGCCAAACCTCTTTTAGCTTTCCTATCTTTCATGGCATATATCAATGTTGTAAGAACCCTCGTTCCACTGCACCCTATCGGGTGACCCAGGGCCACTGCTCCACCGTGTACGTTGAACTTGTCATCCGGTACATCGAATTCTCTCTGGATAGCCAAAGAAGCTGAGGCGAATGCCTCGTTGTGCTCTATGACGTCTATATCGTCGATGGTAAGATCGTTCCTCTTCATGATCTCCCGGATGCCTGGAACCGGTGCCTCCATCACATCGGCGGGTTTTACTCCTGATGTAACATAATCTATGATCCTAGCCATCGGTTTTATTCCGTTTTCTTCCGCTTTGGCCTTGTCCATGATCACTACAGCTGAGGCACCATCGGATATCTGTGAAGCGTTGCCTGCTGTTACCACACCGTCCTTTTTGAAGGCCGGGCGTAGTTTGGACAATGACTCCATGGTAGTATCAGTGCGTATACCTTCATCTTCCTTGAATACTATCGGATCTCCCCTCCTTTGGGGCACTTCGATGGGGATTATCTCCTCTTCGAATTTACCGGCCTTAGTCGCTTTATCGGCAAGATTATGACTCCTTAGAGCGAACCCGTCGATCTCCTCTCTGGAAAGGTCGTAGTGCTCCGCCACTCTTTCTCCGGTCAATCCCATGTGGAAATCATTATGGATGTCCCAAAGGCCGTCGAAGACCATGGCATCCACCAGTTCTCCGTTACCTAGTCTGTAACCATTTCTTGCTTTTTTGAGAAGGTAGGGGCCGTTTGTCATGCTCTCCATGCCCCCTGCGACTATGGTATCGTACTCTTTCGCCTTGATACTGTTCGCAGCGTTCATCACGGTTTTAAGACCTGACCCGCAGACCTTGTT
>CAZHUM010000014.1:0-9569 GCA_964535805.1 uncultured Thermoplasmata archaeon | reverse complement strand
CCGAGTTCCGTCGCACGCATGTTCTTCAATGTACCGTTAAACTTACCTATGGCTGTTCGTACAGCTGAGATTATTACTGGCTCTTTCATATTAATATACCTCTGATTTACACTTGTTTAAGATGTTGAAAGGTGATATAAGATACACTTTTTAAAGATATTGGTCGCCCCCTTTAGACAGGGGGGTCTTATGACACGTAGAAGTATCAAGGATTCCAGATAGGTTCTCCCATGGGAAGGACCTCTCTATCGGCCATGTTGTTGAGTAAGACTCCTGCGGCTCCGTAGAACGAGAATAACGATACGAATAGAAGTGCGATCCCGACAAGTAAAGTGGGAGTTCCCCACAGGATGTGTGTGACCAGAGTGAGTATAGCCAAGTCGATGTATGCGAGGACTAAAACCAAGACCTTGTTGGTCATGAGAGACGCGGCCGTCAATATCATGCTGAAGAACAGGAATCCAAGCAGCCCGTACGCATAATGGGTTATATCAAATGATACGTCTGTAAATATGGTTATGAACAATGTAAGTGAAACTGAATACCACAGCATGGAGTATGTAGTGAAAGCGGTGGCCCCGAATATGTTGTCCCTACGGAAGTCCATGATACCCGCTACCAGTTGAGCCGTTGCACCTAAAAACAAAGTCCAAGGGATCATCAAGGATTCCGCCGTACTTGATGCGAAGCCCAGGTCGGTCGAAGTAAGGACCAACGCAGCGATCGCAAGGCCGATTAGACCTAAAGCGGCTGGTTCTGCAGTCTTAGGCGGTGGTGTTTTGATCGTGGTGTGATGTTCAAGTAGGTCTTTCTCGTCCATGGTGGAATCAACTCTTTTTAGTATATCTATTTTACCGATTTCAACCAATCTCTTTTTTAACCGCTTCCTTGAGCTTAGGCAGCACTTCGTACAAGTCTCCGACTATTCCATAATCCGCCGACTCGAATATCAGTGCGTCAGGATCTTTGTTTATGGCCACGATGATGTCGGAGTCTCTCATTCCCGCTATATGTTGTATCTGACCGGATATGCCTACTGCGATGTATAGCCTCGGTTTCACCTTGTGCCCGGACAGCCCGATCCAGTGTTCTTCCGGCAGCCATTTCAGATCGGCTGATACGGGTCTGGAGCAGCCCAAAGCCTGCCCTTTGAAGAGGTCCGCAACATGCTGTGCGATTCCTAAGTCTTCCTTGTTCTTAAATCCTCTTCCGCAGGAGACTATCGTTTCTGCATCCTCGACGTTCACACCCTCGCTCTCCATCTCCTTGACCTCGGTTATCTTGGATTTGTATGAAGGTACGTTGATCGTTTCTTCAGTTACCTCGCCACTGCGGCTTTCGTCCGCTGGCAGAGGGTCGAATAGCTTGGGAGGTATGGTTACGATGGCGGGTTTGGATTTGAACTTCTCTACAGAGACAGCTTTACCGCTGAATATGGTCTTCTCGGCGATTATATCTCCTTCTTCCATGTAGATATCTATACATTCAGAAACGTATCCAGTATCGAACTTCGCTGCTATCCTCGGTGCCATCTCCTTGCCGTCTTTGTTTGAACCGATCAGGATAACTTCTGGATCCTTCTCTTCGATGATCTGGGTTAAAATCTGTGAATACTCCTCTGCCTTGAAGGTTTTCTGGTCGGTCTTGACGTTGATGACCTCGTCTGCACCGTGATGGATGTAATCTTCAAGGTCGTTGTCCTCCTCACCTATGAGCACGGCGGTCAATGTTTTACTGAAATGATCCGCGAACTCCCTTCCTTTGGCAAGCATCTCCAGGACGAGCTTCTTTTTATCTGCATATACCATGACCATCTTGATCACCCCAGCACTCCATCTTTGGCAAGATTTTCAACCAGTTTACTCACCGCTTCTTCTATTTCCATGTCCTGGTAAACCACGTTCTTTCTCTCCATGGATACTCCTTTGATCTTTGTTGTTTCCATCTTGGGTTCTGTATCTTCGAGCAGTGGATCCGCTTCCAATACCTCGACGGGTTTGTTGGCTGCGTTCAATATCTCCATCAGACTCGGCAATCGAGGTTCGTTTATCTCTTTCGTGACGGTTATCAAAGCTGGATAAGGTGATTCGATGGTGACGATCTTGTCACCCAGGTCTCTGTGACCTATGACCTTTTCATCTTCTGCTTCCACTTCCTTAGCATAGGTGATCTGTGGGATATCCAAGAGTTCTGCCAATCTAGGTCCGACCTGACCTGAGAAAAGGTCTAAAGATGCTTCACCACACAATATAAGGTCGTAATCTCCAATCTGTTCTACCGCTCCGGCTAGGAGTTTTGAGACCACATGGTAATCGTAGTTTTCATCCCAGGGGATCAAAATTGCTTTATCCGCGCCCATAGCCAGTAATTCTTTAACATTCTCATCAGCCTCTGAAGGACCGACCATCAGGGCGGTGACGCTTCCTCCTTTCTCTTCCTTGATCTGGATGGCTTCTTCCAGGGCGTTCTTGTCTATATCGCTTATCTTTTGGTCCAACCCCATCATTATAGGTTCGTTTGTCTTATCATCGATCTTGATCTCGGAAACGTCCACTACCTGTTTTGCACATACGATAATATCCATATTATCACCTTATTTAAGTAGGCTTCTTGCTATAACCATCCTCTGGGCTTCGGAAGTCCCTTCGTAGATCTCCGTTATCTTGGCGTCTCTGAACAATCTCTCTATCTTGTATTCTTTTATGTAACCGTAGCCTCCGTGGATCTGGACACCTTCGATGGCTGCGTCCATGGCTTTTTCCGAAGCGAAGAGTTTCGCCATAGCGGCTTCTTTAGAGTATCGACCACCCTGCTCTTTGGCATGTGCCGCCTTGTACAATAAAAGTCGAGAGGCTTCTACGTTCGTCGCCATATCCGCTAATTTCCATTGGATGGCTTGAAACTTGGATATCGGTCTCCCGAACTGCTCTCTCTGCTTGGAGTACTCGATACTCTCCTCCAATGCCGCTTGAGCGATGCCGACGGCTTGAGCTGCGATACCCAATCTACCGCCGTCCAATGTAGCCAATGCGATCTTGAATCCGTCTCCCTCTTCACCGAGTAGGTTCTCTTTTGGAACTCTCATATCGTTGAACACCAATTCAGATGTCAGGGAGCCGTTGATACCGAGTTTTTCGAAGATCGAACCGATCTCGAATCCTTCGGTTTCGTCCCGATCTACGATGAAGGCGCTCATGCCCTTAGAACCCGCGGATTTATCCGTCATGGCAAAAACGATGTATATGTTGGCTTCACTGCCGCTCGTGATGAACGTTTTAGAGCCGTTTATAACATATTCATCCCCGTCGGGTTCTGCCGTTGTTTCCATGGCACCCAGGTCCGTACCAGCGTTGTCTTCGGTCCCTGCGAAAGCCCCGATCTTTTCACCCTTCGTCAAGGGGGGTAGGAACTTCTTTTTCTGCTCTTCTGTTCCGTACTTCAATATCGGACCGCACACCAAAGAATTGTGTACTGACGTGACAACTCCTGTGGAAGCACACTGCTTCGATATCTCTTCTATAACTATGGTGTAACTAAGTGCATCGAGTCCTGCACCTCCGTACTCGGAGGGGACCATGACACCCAGCAGCCCTAAGGGAGCCATCTTTTTGAGTGTTTCATGCGGGTATATCTCTTCTTTATCTGTTTCTTCAGCCACCGGTGCGATCTCCTTTTCAGCGAATTCTCTGACCATCTTCCTAATCATCTTCTGATTATCCGTGAGTTCGAAATCCATGATTCGGGTATAGAGGTTATGCAAATAAAATTTTCGACAAGGGTCTATATAGAAAAGGAAGGTGTTTTTGGTTTCATTCGTCCAAGGGTTTCAGGCTCTCCTTGTACCGCCATGAGAACGATCGGTATATCTCCTTGTACTCCTTCCACTTCTCCTTGTAATCTTCGTTTATCTGTTTGATAACTTTGGCTGGAGTGCCTACGGCGACGTTTTCATCCGGTATCTCGGTGCCGCTTGTTACGACCGCTCCCTCTCCCACGACGCTCCACTCTCCGATGACTGCGAAATCGCTTATGATCGCACCCATGCCGATGACAGCCCAGTCCTTGATGGTGGGTCCGTGGATGATCGCTCCGTGTCCGATGATCACCCAGTCTCCGATGGTGGTCACTTCCCCGGGTCTCGCGTGTATCACACAGTTCTCCTGTACGTTGGTATTGTCACCTATCTTCACGGTTCCGTAATCCCCCTTGATCTTGGCGCCGGGAGCGATGAAACAGTTCTTACCTATCCTCACGTCTCCGATGATCTCTGCACTCTTGCTGATGTAACTGGACTCGTCGATATCAGGCTTCCTTCCTTCGAATTCGTAGGTGGTCATGCAGGGTGCATCGGGGATGGTCCGATAAATAATTTATCGATAACAAGCGTTACCGAATATTGTGATTGGATCCAAATGTCTAGTATAGGTGAGAATGTATAGAGTGCTGGCGTACAGTTGATTCCGTAATAAATTTATTGCGAAATGAAAAAATCAGAATTTATCCTCAGGTGTATTAGCTTTAATCCCTTCTATCCTTTTGAAATGTTCGATGTCCCTGGTGATGATCTCATTTATGCCAAGAGATAAAGAAGTGGAAGCTATCAAACAGTCATTGAGTTCTATCTCTTTGCCTTTAGACATCAACTCAGAATATATCCGTCCACCTTCCCTAGCTATCGTTTCATCCATATCAACTACATTGACAAGGGATATCAGGTCGAACGTTTTCTCCAATGCATCCTTTTTATCAGAGCGATAGGCACCAACGGACAATTCTGCTACGGGGATTACAGATGTAAAAGCTTTGATGCTTCTATCAGTTTCTATCTTTTTGAATAATTCTAATGATGATTTAGGACCAGCAGATCGTAAAACGTCAACAAAAACTGATGTGTCTATAAATATCATGTTTCTCGATTCATCCTCTTAGATTTTCTTAATTCTCTAACGAAATCAACGCTGTCGACGTCATAGCCCCACGCTCCCTGGGCAGATACAGCAACATCGATCTTCTTGTCTTCTCCTCCCTCGATCATCCTGAGTATATCGTGTATTTCTTTATCCAATTCGATAAGTCTTTTTTTAATCTTGGATGTATCCATTTGTCTCACTTCTTTAATTTAATAGATATTTAATATTTAATAAATCTTTTTGATGTTTTAGTGGGGTCTGTTTTTTTCTTTATGTTTTGGTCGTATGAATTCGTAAAGTACAAACACATATACACCACCGAATGATTTTTAACCCCGAGTATATTTTCACTGAGTATCTAAAGGTGTTTTACCATGGAAAGAAGGATCAGAGTATTGGTTGCCAAACCCGGTCTCGACGGGCATGACAGAGGAGCGAAGGTCGTAGCTAGAGCCCTCCGCGACGCCGGTATGGAGGTCATCTACACGGGACTACATCAGACCCCGGAACAGATAGTAGAAGCTGCGATACAAGAGGACGTTGACGTCATCGGACTGTCGCTTTTATCTGGAGCACACATGACACTATTCCCGGACGTCATCGACCTGCTGGAAGAGAACGATGCTATGGATATCAAGGTCGTAGGCGGTGGGATCATCCCCGAAGAGGATGCCGAGGAACTGAGAGAGAAGGGCATCGCCAAGATATTCGGACCCGGGGCTACTACGGAAGAGATAGTGGAATACATAAAAGAAACAGTAGAGACCGATTAGAGGAGAGATACATGGAGATAGTTGACAGGATACTGTCAGGCGACCGAAGGGCCGTTGCCAGATTGATGAGCATGGTAGAGGATATACAGCCGGAAGCTGCAGAAGCCATGGCGGATCTGTATCCTCACACCGGTAACGCACATATAATCGGGGTGACCGGACCTCCGGGTTCGGGTAAGAGCACTATCGTGGATAAACTAACTCTCGAGTTGAGAAAAAGAGGTAAGACCGTGGGTATAATCGCCGTTGATCCTACGTCTCCCTTCACCGGCGGCGCGTTACTCGGCGATCGGGTCAGGATGAACGAAGTCGCACTTGACAAACACGTCTTCATCAGGAGCATGGGGACCAGGGGGCACCTAGGTGGATTAGCGGCTAAAACCAACGACTTGATCAAGATACTGGATGCCTTCGGCAAGGACGTGATCTTGGTCGAGACCGTGGGTACCGGTCAGTCGGAAGTGGAGATAGTGAAGACCGCTCATACGACTATAATCGTGGAAGTGCCCGGATTGGGTGACGACATACAGACCATAAAAGCAGGTATATTCGAGATAGGAGATATCTTCGTAGTGAATAAAGCCGATAGAGAGGGTGCGGGTAACACGTTCAGAGAACTGGAAACCATGCTTGGTATGAACGAAGGCGGTGGATGGCATGCGCCTATAATTAAGACCACGGCTACACAGGAAGAGGGGATCTCAGAACTCGTCGATCTGATAGAATCGCATCTGGATTTTCTAAAGAAAACGGGTGAATTCGAGGATATCAGGAAGGAAAAGGTGAGGGAGGAATTCTTCGAGATAGTCCGAGAAAAATTGAACTGCTACATTATGGCATGCAGTTCGGAAGATGAAATCGATGAGATACTAGAGGATATCGTGAACTGTAAGGTCGACCCGTACACGGCGGCGGATAAATTCACTAGGCCACTTATCGAAGATCAGTAGATTACCGGTTCTTCGTACTCTCCGAAAACTTCTCTGAACACATCTGTGATCTCGCCCAGGGTGGCGTAGGCTTTTGCACATTCCAATATCTTGGGCATCGTGTTCTCATCGCCTTCCGCTATCTTTCTTAGTTCTTCCAGTTTTTGCTCCACTTTCTTATTATCCCTTTCAGCTCTGAGCTTATTCAGCCTTTCTTTCTGCTTTTTCTCGCCTTCCGGGTCCATCCTGAGCAGTGGGATCTCCAGCGGTTCGTCGGCTTCGAATTCGTTGACACCCACGATGATACGTTTCTTCTCTTCGATCTCGTTCTGGTACCTTGCAGCAGCATCTGCGATCTCCTGCTGTAGGTAACCTTTCTTCACAGCCGGTATAACACCACCCAAGCTGTCGATCTTGTCGAAGTACTTGTAGGCCTCTTCCTCCATATGATCCGTGAGCCACTCCACGTGATATGAACCGGCCAGTGGATCTATGGTGTTGGTCACACCGCTCTCGTGGGCTATCACCTGCTGTGTTCTCAGAGCGAGTCTTACAGCTTTTTTAGATGGTAATGCCAGTGCTTCGTCCATGGAGTTCGTGTGCAGGGACTGCGTGCCGCCCATCACGGCTGCAAGTGCTTGTATCGCAACTCGGACTAGATTGATCTCCGGCTGCTGTGCTGTCAGTGCGCATCCGGCAGTTTGAGTGTGGAACCTCATCCAGCAGGAGCGGTCTTTCTTGGCTCCGAAGGTCTCTTTCATCTCCCTGGCCCAGATCCTTCTCGCTGCACGGTACTTGGCGATCTCTTCGAAGAGGTCGTTGTGTGCGTTGAAGAAGAAGGATAGTCTAGGTGCGAATTCATCCACGTCCAGTCCTCTCTCTATACCGTGTTTGACGTACTCGAGACCGTCGGCAAGGGTGAACGCGAGTTCTTGGACCGCCGTCGACCCCGCCTCTCTGATGTGGTATCCAGATATCGATATGGTGTTCCACTTCGGCACGTGTTTCGAACCGTACTCGAAGGTATCCACGATCAAACGCATGGACGGCTCCGGTGGGAATATGAACGATTTCTGTGCGATGTACTCTTTGAGGATGTCGTTCTGGATAGTCCCTCGGAGTTGGTCTTTCGAGACTCCTTTTTTCTCCGCCATGGCGATGTAGAACGCCCACAGTATGGAAGCCGGCCCGTTGATGGTCATGGAAGTGCTTATCTTTGCCGGGTCGATGCCGTCGAAGAGTATCTCCATGTCCTTTAGTGATGATATGCCGACACCGCATTTACCGAATTCCCCCCTAGCCAGCGGGTGATCGGTGTCGTATCCGTAAAGAGTCGGGTAATCGAATGCTACGGACAGACCCGTTTCTCCGTGATCAATGAGGTACTTGAACCTCTCGTTGGTTTCCTCCGCAGTGCCGAATCCGGCGAACTGCCTCATGGTCCAGAGTCTGCCCCTGTACATCGTTGGCTGAACGCCCCTGGTGAACGGGTACTGGTTCGGGAACCCAAGCTTCTCCAGGTAATCGAAATCATCTAGATCGTCCGGGGTGTACAACCTGTCTATGTGCATGGAAGAAGTCGTTATGAATTCTTCTTTTCGCTCTGGCCACTTCTCCAACTTGGGCTTTAGACGCTCTTCTTGCCACTTCTTTTTTTCTTCCGCTATCTTCTCGTTGTCGCACATATTATATTCCTCTGTTCAGAATTCGATACCTTCTCTTCCTTCGACACCCACCATATACGGGTGCTTGACCTCCGCCATTACGGTCACAAGATCCGCCAGGTCGATTATCGCCGGGGACGCGTTCCTGCCTGTGAGGACGACCTCTACGTGTGGAGGTCGGTTTTTTATCATCTCTAATACTGGCTCTTCTTTTAAAAGGTTGAAATCCAGAGCCATGTTCATCTCGTCCAAGACGACGAGATCGTATTCTCCGCCGGCGATGACTTCCTTCGCTCTCTCGAAGCCCTCCTCCGCCAGGTCGATGTCTACCTGGGCTGGGTTCTCCCTGTCCACGAAATCCGGTCTTCCGTACTGTTCGATCTCCACCGTCGGTAGATTGTCTATAGCGGTGAGCTCTCCGTACTTGATCTGCCCCTTCATGAACTGGATCACTATACATCTATGACCCTTGCCCGACGCCCTTAGAGCTAGACCCAAGGATGCGGTGGTCTTACCTTTACCCGTGCCCGTATACACCTGGACCAGTCCTATCCTCTTATCTTCTTTCAAATAGATACACCTGACGTGTCATTTATATGCTCGAAGTTCATAATATTTTCGGTATGGAGAGCGGAGTTCGTGTGACTTTTAATTTTCATATGATTCAAACAACGGATAGTTATCATAGCTTATCCTTCCGTATATGACACATCACCGAGTGTATGAGATATTCTTTGTAATCTAGCAAAAAAGTTTATACTGTTCGTGAATAATATTGACTCAGATGGTTAGAAGAGAATTAAAAGATATCGAACCCGTCGTAAAAGATATAAAAGAGACCTTGAAAAGATTATACGGTGATAGATTAGTAGATATCGTCCTGTACGGTTCATTTGCTAAAGAGAAAGCCACCCACGATTCTGATATAGACATAGCCGTGATTTTGAAAGGTGATGTAGATAAAAGTAAAGAAATTGATAGAATAATCGATTCGATATATCTTATAGGGTTAAAGTACGACGAATTGATATCCGTAAATCCCATCTCTGAAGATGATATTGTTGATACTGGATGGCCGTTATACAAACATATAAACAAAGAGGGAATCAAAGTATGAATGAGAAGGTGATCTCACTAATGAAAAGATCTGAAGAAGCTATCGAAAGCTCTAGAATACTTTTTGACGAGGAATATTATGATGCATGTGTTTCAAGAGCTTATTATTCAATGTTTTATGCTACTGAAGCGGTTCTATTAACGAAAGATCTCGATTTTTCTTCACATAAAAGTGTG
>CAZHUM010000013.1:0-40211 GCA_964535805.1 uncultured Thermoplasmata archaeon | reverse complement strand
TCCCTTCTGCTCTTTCTTCTGCTCTCCCTTCTGCTCTTTCTTCTTCTCTCCCTTCTTCTCTCCCTTCTTCTCTCCCTTCTTCTCTCCCTTCACAGGATCATCCCCATTATGAACGCGATTATGAGGGCGATGACAAAGCTCAAACCGTTCCTCAGAAGGGCGAATTTCTTACCCAGCTTCTTGATCTCCAGAGGCAGCGTTACCATACCTATCATGGTCAAAGTGGTGATGAATGCCGCGACGGCGGTAATAGTAGCTCCGCTGTCCAGTATCGAAGAAGCCAATGGGAACGAAACCAAAGCTGGGATATGCAGGATAGACCCAACAGCTCCAACCAGTAAAACACCGAAGATACCCGACTGCTCTCCTACGAACCTCGATATCTCTGAGGGTGGTACGAACCCGAGCATCAATCCTATGATGACGATTATGATAAGTACTGTAGGCAGTATCTTGAATAGGGAAAAGGCCGCCTTTTTCAACGACTCTACAGCCTTTCCTTTGTCCCTATAGACTCCGTATAGGAAGCACACCAGAGCGAAGAGGTTGATGAAGATCGCTGTAACGCTCATCTACTCACCCTTGGATATCTGTAATCCCAATATCTTCACACCTTTCTTTGTTTCCATAGAGAGTGTCGCCGGCTCCGTGATGACACCTTTTCCCTTTGACAAAGTGACTGATTCATCGTCCACAGTGACTTCAGCTTCTCCGTGGAGTACCACGAATATCACGTAGGTTGACATATCACACGGCGGTATCTTCTCTCCTTCAGAAAGGATTATATGTCTTATCTTGAACTCTTCCTCTTTATATATCTCTTGTTTTTCTTCCATCTCTTTCAAGTCAAATATTTCCATAATTTCTCACCTCCTTCAGTCCTCATCTCCAAATTCTTCTTCATAAAAACTAGTCATCTTCTCCATCATCTTTTTTCGCTCTTTGATCATCTCCAGCCATCCCTTAAGTTGTTCTCTTCCTTTGTCAGTGATATTGTACATTCTTTTATTCGGACCGGAATCACTCTCTTCCCAACTCGATTCTACGAGTCCTTCCTCTTCCATCCTCCTTAGAGTGGTGTACATCGTTCCCGTTTTGATGACGTGTCTTCCCTCACTGAGTTCTTCGATCTTTTTGATAATACCGTAACCGTGCAGTGACTTTTCACACACGACACGCAGTATCAGGAACTGTATCCATCTTCTTTCTGGGTAGCCGAAATGACAACCTTTTTTCGATTTCTTACACATCGTAATAGCTATGTAACAAAGTTACATATAGTCTTTTTGGAAATAGTATACTACAGAAATAGTACACAATCAAAATGTTAAAATAGGACTATAATATCCTAGTGATATACTGTAATATATTGGTTTTAACAATGAATAAAGGACCTGGAAAAGGCAAAGGAAAGGGACGAAAAACACCCATGATGCCGATCTTGTTGAGGCTCGGTAGCTACGCCCGCGACCACTGGAAAAAAGTCTTAGGTGTGATGATCGCTGTTTTTATATCAACTTCATTGGGACTTGTACCCCCATGGTTGATACGTTACGGTATAGACAACATGATCATGACCGGAAATATAGAGCGGTTATGGATCATCGCAGCGGTCATGGTCGGTACGGCTTTACTCAAGGGCGTCTTCGATTTCGTAAAAAGTTATGTTTCAGAGTTCATAGCCCAGAGTATAATCCATGATATCAGGGTCAAACTGTACGAGCACCTCAATAACTTATCTTTTTCTTTCTACGACGAATCCAGAACAGGGGACCTGATGGCACGTATCACAACGGATACCGAAACACTTCACCGTTTCCTCGGAAGGGTCAGTTCTTTCGTCACTGAAAACATATTGACGATAATAGGCATACTGATTATAATGTTGTTCTGGGATTACCGTTTGGGATTACTTTATGTAATGATCCTACCCCTCATGGTTTTCGGGATGTACATGTACTCTTCTAGAGTCAGACCCATGTTCCGAAAGGTGAGGAAAAGATTCGCCAAATTGACAGAATTGGTACAAGAGAATTTTGTTGGTATGGAAGTCATCAAACTCTTCGGCAGGGAGAAACAGCAGGAAAAGAAGTTCAATAAACAGAATCGGGAGTACGTTGATATCAGTATAAAAGCTTCAAAGGTTTCAGCACTTTGGATGCCGTACGTTCATTTCTTGATCGGTCTGAGCACCGCTTTAGTAGTTTGGTACGGTGGGAGATTGGTGATCCAGGGGACGATATCTATCGGGATGTTAGCAGGTTTTATCAGCTATATAGCCATGCTCACTAGACCGGTAAGACAGACCGGCATGATGATAAACCTGAGCAGTCAGGCTACAGCTGCTTCGGAAAGAATTTTTGATGTGATGGACATGTCCCCAGAAGTGAAGGACGCTCCGGACGCTCATAAGTTACCACCGGTGAAGGGGAAAGTGGAATACAGGGATGTGAGTTTCTCTTACAAAAAAGGAGAACGGGTCCTTAAAGATATAAACATAAAAGTGGAACCCGGTGAGACGGTAGCTATAGTCGGACCCACTGGATCCGGGAAGAGTACTCTTCTACATCTTTTACCACGATTCTACGATCCCGATGAAGGTAAGATATCGATAGATGGACATGATATCAAAGAAGTGACCATCGACAGCTTGAGAAAACAGGTAGGTATTGTCCTTCAGCATACCTTCCTGTTCGGTGCTTCGATCAGGGAGAACATATCCTACGGAAGACCGGATGCATCCATGGACGAGATAATCAGATGCGCCAAGATAGCTCAGATACACGATTTCATCGGATCATTACCCTTAGGGTATGAAACCCCGATCGGAGAAAGGGGTGTGGATATATCCGGAGGGCAGAGACAGAGGCTCGCCATGGCACGTGTCTTACTCACCGATCCCGGACTGCTCATACTCGATGAACCGACCTCCAGCGTAGATGTCGAAACGGAAGACCGTATGCAGGAAGCCATGAAAGAAGTCATCAAAAACAGGACAACTTTCGTGATAGCTCACAGACTATGGACCGTGCGGAATGCCGATAAGATACTGGTTCTGAAAGATGGTGAGATACAGGAGAGGGGAGCTCACAAAGAACTACTGCAAAAGGAAGATGGTTTTTACAGGAAGATCTATCAGCACGTTTTGAAGGATAAAGAGAAAGGAGGTGATCCCCAATGAGAGGTGGATTCGGACGGAGGATAACCTCCGGTGAAGAAGAGGATTTCTCACTCAAACAGCTGGATAAAAGGGCACTGAAATTTATGCTCAGATACCTTAAAAGGCATAAACTCAAACTCTCGATAGCGATAATCTCCATGGTGATGATGACACTAGCCAGCCTAGCTGGACCCTTCTTGATAAAGATAGCTATAGATGAATATATCATGGTAGGAGATCTAGAGGGTTTGACACTGATATTTGCACTGATGGTCGGAGCCTATGGGGCGTATTGGCTATTTTCGTACTTCCAGACCTATCTTTCGAACTGGATAGGTCACACCATAGTCGGTGATATCAGAGAGGACCTTTATGAGCATCTTCAGGAGTTACCCATAGATTTCTACAACAAACACAGCACCGGTGACATGATGGCTAGGGTCACCCATGACGTGAACGCATTATCAGACCTAGTTTCGACGGGATTCGTACACTTGTTGAGTGATTTCTTTGTAATGATCGGTATCATCGTCATAATGCTGTACCTAAATGTTCAGCTGGCGTTGGTGAGCTTCATCACTATACCCTTCATCTTCTTTGTTGTTTATTATCTAGGTAAAAAGATGAGAGCGGCCTATCGCGATGTCCGTGAGAGATTAGCTGATTTGAACGCTGATGTCGAGCAGAACTTATCTGGTATACGATTAGTTCAGGCGTTGAATCGGGAGAATATAAACACAGGAAAGTTCAGTAAGTTGAGCTGGAAGAATCTGAAAGCCAATCTGAAAGCTGCCACATATTTCTCACTCCTCTTCCCGGTGATGACATTAAGCAAGGTGTTCGGAGAAGCACTAGTTCTTGGGTATGGGGGATGGGGGATCGTTCAGGGAACCATTAGTTTAGGTGTTCTCATAGCCTTTATGGACTATGTCCGCAGATTCTTCGGTCCTTTGGCAGATATGAGCCAGGTTTACAACACATATCAATCTGCAGGAGCTTCTTTGGACCGTATATATGAATACATGTCCGTGGAGAGTTCGATCAAAGAACCAGAAGGATCGGAGATGCCCGATAAGATCCACGGCAGGATAAAATTCGAGGATGTGAATTTCGGCTATGAGGATGAAGCAGTAATAAATGGTCTGGACCTAGAGGTCGATCCGGGAGAGATATTCGCTCTTGTGGGGCAGACCGGGGCTGGGAAAACCACCATCGTCAACATATTGACCAGACTCTATGACGTGGACAAAGGAAGTATAACCATAGACGGTGTGGATATCAGGAAGTATCCAAAGAAGGTTCTGAGAAAGATCATATCTGTTGTTCCGCAGAATATTTTCCTGTTCGATACCTCCATAAAAGAGAATATCCGTTTTGGCAGACCTGATGCGAGTGATGAAGAGATAAAGGAAGTTGCCAAGGAAGTTCACGCACATGATTTCATCAAAGGTCTACCTGAAGGATATGAGACCAGAGTCGGTGAAGAAGGTGTTAAACTCTCAGGCGGTCAGCAGCAGCTGGTTTCTTTTGCACGGGCTATGCTCGCTGATCCAAAGATACTGATACTAGACGAAGCTACATCCAGTGTCGATGCTTACACAGAAGTGCTGATACAGGATGCCATGGATAAATTGCTGGAAGGACGAACTGTACTCATGATAGCCCATCGTTTTGCGACCCTCGATAAGGCTGATAGGATAGGTGTTCTGAAAGATGGAGAACTTATAGATACAGGAACCCACGAAGAACTCATGGAATGTAATGATACCTACAGAAAACTATACAGAAAACAGAGTGGATGATCGGTTGCATTGTAGATGAAAAACTACAAATAAAACCGTAATATTAAAGCAGATAACTGTAATATTATAGTTTAATATTATAGGTGTAAATATGAGTCTTGAAAAAATAACAAAAAATAAAGAAGAGATTGTAGAAAAAGCAGTAGAGAACGACAAAAAGTTCATGGAGATACTAAATCCCCGTCACGGACTCTCCAAGGATGTGATCAGATGAACTTCACGAGACAACAAAAACTTGTAGTTTTCTTACTTGGATTCATGGGGTTCTGGGTTATGGGAGATAACTATGCAGCTGCACCACTGATTGTGGACATTGCTCAAGATTTCTCCATCGACATCGGAACTGCAGCCCTTCCAGTCGCAGCATATATGCTGCCCTTTGGGCTGGTCACTCTCCTCTTTGGACCCTTGGCGGATAAATACGGAAAAGCAAAAATCATAAGTATTGCAGCATTCGGAACCGCAATATTCAGCGGTTTAGGAGCCGTTGCCTTCGATATCTTTTCCTTAGGAATCATTAGAGCTATAAATGGAGGTTTCGCAGCAGGTATATTACCCGTCTCGATATCCCTCGTCGGAGAAACATTCGAAAAACCGAAAGAGATACATAACGCTATCGGGATGATTATGGGAATGTTTTTCTTAGGGGCTGCTGTCGCCACGATAATCGGTGGAGGGTTGTCTCAATTCGGTTCCTGGCGTTTGGTTTACCTTACTTATGGGATTGTAGAGTTTCCGATCGCAATAGCCATGCTTTTTATGCTAGAGAGAGATTCCGGAACAACTGATATACTTAACTTCAAAAAAGCCTACGTAGAAACGCTCACTCAACCAGGTTTGTTGAAAACCATAAGCATCCTCTCACTTGTCGGATTCGCAGTCTTCGGAAGCTTTACCTATGCAGGGAAATATATACAAACGCAGACAGGGCACGGCCTACTCGTCGTTGGATCTCTTATGTCCCTTTTCGGAATTTCTGCCTTTTTAGGAGGTCGTTATGCAGGAACACTAAAACAGAAGATAGGAAACAAACTGCCTCTGATAGCGGGTTTGTTAGGTGCCTTCTCTTGGACTATCATAGTTCTAAAACCCACCATGCTAGTTCTATCTATTGGACTGATAGGATACGGGCTAGCATTTGTATTCCTACAGTCAACTTTGGTTTCTTCAGCTCAACAACTCATGCCTACGAGACGTGGAACCACAATGGCAGCTGCATCCTTTAATATGTTCATAGGTGGTGCGATAGGTGTCCAAGTTAATAGAATGATCCTTGGATCGCTAGGATTCGAAGCGATTTTTATGACTGCAGCTACTCTGATACTGATCTCTGGAATTCTATCAAAAATAGTTTTGAGTGAGAAAGTAAAGAATAAAAAGAAAAAATAGAGGACAAACAGTCATAGAGTATTTTTTTCAAACGAAGTTTCTATTCGATCCGTTCATTTCTCCTATGCATATGATCATGTGGGGGATGGGCGAGGTATGTAAATATCTCACCCTGTTTTAACCCACATCGAGTCATAAAAAATTATAATCTTGTAGAAATTCTACACCTTAATACGTGTATATTTTGAACATGGCTGAGACCTCCTTTCAATTCACAGAAGTCATCAGCTCCAAAACGGACAGTTCAGGCCAGATGGCCAAGCCGGACCTCATCACCAGAATACGAACAAAATAGGTAATCATAGGTCTTTCGGGATAGTCGTCTAGATGAATTCGTTGGTAAGCATGTATTGCTTTACGAAGGAACTAAGTCGACATCCTCTTCTTTGAACCCATAAGGTTAATTAAAATCCATAAGATTAATTAATCATCTGTAATAACGAAATCTGATGAAAGATAATGGTAGGTGGCCTGATTTCAGGTTCACTTTAGAGGAACTAGCTGGGGCGGTGGGAGATTACGGAACATTATTTCCTATCGTATTAGCTGTTGCTGTAGTAACTGAATTGCATCTGGGTCACATACTTTTTTTCTTTGCCATCTGGTACATATTCACTGGATTATACTATAAAAAACCAGTTCCCGTTGAACCGATGAAGGCTATCGGAGCTATAGTGATAGCGGGAGAATTCACTCAAGGAGAGATCGCTGCTTCAGGTATAATACTAGGAGTGCTTTTCATAGTTTTAGGATTTACTAAAGGTATGAAATTTTTGAGTGATAAAATTCCAAATAGCGTTATAAGAGGTATACAATTAGGATTGGCTCTCATCCTGCTCGAAACATCGATAGATTTTGTTACAGAAGATTTTCTCATTTCTGGTATTTCGATCGGAATAATTTTGACTTTCTTTGTTGTTAAGCAATTCAAAGAATTACCCGATGTTTCCTCCCTGGTTGTGCTAGCGTTAGGTTTGGGAATAGGCTTAGCTATCAATGGTTTCCCAGGTATAACTTTACCACCGATACCAAGTATTTCTCTACCTAACTTATCTGACGCATTCACTGGGTTCTGGTCACTCTCCATACCTCAGGTCCCTTTGACCATTACCAATTCCATATTAGCGACTTCTGTACTGATGGGAGATCTCTTCAAAAGAAAGACAGATCCCGATGAATTATCGAAAACTGTTGGGCTGATGAATATCATATCGGCTCCTCTTGGTGGCTTTCCGATGTGTCACGGTTCGGGAGGATTAGCCGCACAGTATCGATATGGAGCTAGAACTGGAGGTTCCAACATAATGAGCGGCTTGATACTGATAGTCATAGCTCTTTTCTTTGCTAGTCCGGCTTTCATAGGGATTTTACCGTTTGCTATATTTGGGGCTCTACTAGTCTTTGTTGCTATAGAACTTGGAAAATACTCTTTCAAAACAGAGTCATATATCATCACAGGTTTGGTTGCCGTCCTTTCTCTCCTGTTCGATATAAGTGTAGGGTTCGTGGTAGGACTAGTCGTTTTCTATACGATTCAGAAGATCGGAAAAGAGGAATTATTAAGATGAATATTCTTTGTTCATATTTAATTGAAAAATCATGGTGTGTTATTCTCCGACCCAAAAATTAAAGTTTAGTTTAGTTATCCTCGACTTAATGTCAATAAGATATGAACCTATAGGAACGATCAAGTCGCCACATAAAGACATCGAAGGGATGCCGATACAACCCACTGGAGCCAAAGGTATAGAAGGAGAATTGAAAATAAAATCTGAGTACAAAGAAGGATTAAAAGATCTAGAGGGATTCTCTCACATCATAATATTATATCACTTCCACCTTTGTGATGATCACTCACTTACCGTGAAACCATTTTTGGATAAAGAAGAGAGAGGACTATTCTCCACAAGAGCTCCTAAAAGACCGAATCCGATAGGTCTTTCTATTGTTAGAGTCACCGATATCGATGGAACCACTATCAAGGTAAAAGATGTAGATGTTATTGACGGGACACCTCTTTTAGATATCAAACCGTACGTGCCTGAATTCGACAGAAGAGAGGACTGCAAAGTAGGTTGGTTGGAAAAAGACGTGGAAAAGGTGACCGATAAGAAGTCGGATCGCAGGTTTGGATGAATAAATCTCGTTAGGAAATGAAGAGTTCACAATACCTTAGTGTTTATCTCATCTATATCTTCAAAATCAGAATGGGATATAATGTCTCGCAGTCGGTCATTATCGCAGTTGCGATATGTATCGCATCGGCGTAAGACAGTTCCCTAGTTTTTCTTTCATAATACTTATCCTGTACATCCGCTGCGTATTTAGCCACTTTAGAGTTGACCGGCAAGATCGTTAAATTATCGAAGGCTTCGATGACATGGATCTTTCTATCGGATAGTTCTCTATCATATTTCTTTTGCCTGTTTTATGATACACTTCGTTGATCATAGAGTCAGCACCCGCTCTCAATTTAAGAACTTCTTGTATTCTGGATCTTTCATCAATGCTCTCCGTTCAGCGGTTATCCGCTGACGATGATAGAATCCATAGCTGTAAAATTCTTTTCTTTCCACTACAAAACATTGTTCTCTCAGTTTACAATTATCACACGTTTCTTTTTTGAACCTTCCCCAGTAGCGATTATTATTTGGGTAATACTCTTGTCGATAAGGTTGATGCCTTTCTGAACATTTGATCATTTTATGTTCATCAAATTCAGCTTCTCCGAGTGGAATCCTTTCGTCTTCAATTTGTCTTCCTTTTATGCCAGAGAAATGCTGGGTCACGCCGTTCTCACCACATTTCTCTTCGATATCTTTTCCAGAGTAGCCCGCATCATTGATCAGATATTCCATATTCGTTTGATCGGATAGCTCGTCAACAGAAGACTCCAGCATTTGAGCGTCTTCAGTATTGTTAGTATCAACCACGACTTCAGTGATAATCTGAAATGGATTGTCTTTTGAGCAGGTTTCACACCAGTTCGATTTGTAACCTTGATAACTTTCACCATTTTTCTCTCTATATGTTGCTTCATCATCATGTGCACCCTGTAAAGAACCACTAGGTACATCTTTTGGTTCTTTCAGTTCTACATTTTTTTCTGTCTACTGTCTTCATCATCATCCTTCGATCGCCGGAATTTTTTTGCAGGTTCCCACATCAGCACTTCCTCGTTCTCTTCTTCATATTCCTCATCATCTTCTAGTTCGGCGGTGCGATAACATTGTTCGTCTAGCACTCTACAAACATGCTCAAAATTTTTGAGCATGTTGTACTTTTCATCATCTTCAAATCGATCTTTTATCCAAGCGGTGATTTCAGCTAATTCTTCAAACTTTTCTTTTACCTCCTTTCTTTTCAACCGATAAGTCAAGTTCAGATTTTTTTCCTCCCTGAACTTACTTATCTCATCGGGTATTTTCTCTAATTCATCGTCAGGTAGATCATTTAATGGTTTACACATCTACACCCTACGATTATATGAGAAACAGAGAGGTGGGTAATATCTGGGGGTTAGTTTTAAATAATATGGTAATATTAGAGTTTAATACTGTAATATAGGTTCGATAATATGAATAAAAGATGCTCGAAAAAGAATGAAAAGAGAACAGTTCCCAACAAATACATCAAAGCCCTTCACTGCCCCACTAGGTGGGATATAATAGAGATAATCGGAGATGGTGAAAAGAGCACGAAAGAGATAAGAAAAGAGTTAGAGATTCTACGGGCGGAATTGACCTCGTCAAACCTATATTACCACCTTTCGGAGTTGAAAGATGCAGGTATCATCAAGGTCTCGGAGTACCGAGAAGAAGGGGGTGGAGCACCTGAGAAGGTGTGGAAACTGGCAAAAAAGAGTATCAAGATCGACTTGATCCCCCAGGGTGGATAAAATGGTGGTAGGAGTCGAGGCTTCCGGGCTCTCTAAGAGATTTGGTGATGTTGAAGCAGTGAAAGACGTCAGCTTTGAAGTACCGCAGGGTGAATTCTTCGGCTTCCTGGGTCCCAACGGGGCCGGTAAGACCACCACCATACGGATGCTCACCGGACTGATAACTCCAGATTCCGGAACAGCACATATAATAGGTGTGGATCCTCAAAAGGACCCTATCCACGCGAAGATGAATATGGGTGTTATCCCTGAATTCGGCAACATCTACGTTGATCTTACAGCGGAAGAAAATCTTCACCTGGCAGGGAAATTCTACGGTATGTCGAAAAAGGAAAGGGGAGAGAGGACTTCCGAATTACTGAGAGTACTAGAATTGGAAGGACGGGGTAAAGACGAGGTCCGAACATTCTCCAAAGGGATGAAACAGCGTGTAAACATCGGTTGTGCCATCATACACGAACCCCCTGTGTTGTTCTTAGACGAACCGACTTCAGGCCTGGATGTTCAGAGCAAAAGGTTGGTGGTTAAGCTTATGAAAGAGATGAAGAGGAAAGGGAGTACTATATTTTTGACAACCCACAACATACAGGAAGCAAATGAGCTCTGTGAACGGGTGGGTATAATACATGAAGGTGATCTTGTAGCCATAGACAGTCCAGAAAAGCTTAGGAACACGTTCGATAAGACACAGTCCATTGAGGTATCGCTGGAAGGCAATTTTGATCTAGATACTCTGCAGAACGACCACGTGAACAAGATAGAAAGATCTGGGGACAAATTCATCATATTTACGGATGACCCGGATATCACCGTGAAGAAACTGGTAGGACTGACGGATGAGGAGGACCTGAAGATCGTGTCTCTGAGGACCCAGGGGCCGAGTTTAGAAGAAGCCTTCGTTAGATTGACGGGTGGTAACCGATGATATCTAAAGAATTTTTGAGGGGAGCGTTGATCACCGCTGAGAAAGATATCAAGATATATTACAAGAAACCTCCAGTGATAATATTCGGGCTCATGTTTCCCTTACTTATGTTCCTAGCCTTCTATATCGGCAGGGATGTAAAACTGGCTCTGTTCTTCCCTGGGTTCTTGGCCATGACCTTGTTCTTCACATCTTCATCTGTTGGACCGCTGGTCACTCCTTGGGAAAGACAGGCGGGTACCTATGAAAGACTGCTCTCATATCCAGTGAACATAAAAGCAGTTTTGATAGGGGATATATTAGCCGGTTCTGTTTTCGGTATCTCCATCTCAACGGTCGTTCTCATCGGTAGCTCATTCTTCGTACAGATCCAAATCGTCAACATCTGGATGCTGCTACTTTCTATCATATTTGGGGCAGTTGCTTTCTCGACCCTCGGTGTACTTCTGTCGGCACCCGCAACGACCTCTCCATCCTCCATAATGATGCTCTCCAGCCTGATAAAATTTCCATTGATATTCATCAGCGGTATCTTCATACCACTCTCTCAGATGGATGGAGTGATGAGGTACATGTCTTACATATCTCCACTGACTTATCTAGTGGACTCATTCCACACAGGTATCGGTGGGAACAATGTTCTAGCAACCGGCGTAGGTTTACTCGCTTTGGTGATATTCAGCGTGACCTTCTTCCTCCTAGCTGTTCAAATACACAAGAGGAACATGGTGAAGGGGTTGTGATACTTTCCTCTATTCAAATGACTTTGATCGTTTGAAAAACGCGGGTGTCCCGGTCGAGACCAGAGGTTGACAGATAAATCGCAGGTTTTCCAAAGTTATTTATGACATCCCGTTCATCTCAATGATATCGAGGTGTTGCCCTTGGAAAAAGATAGCGATCAACTGGACAAGATAAAAGAACGTGTGCTGGAACTACCGAAATTAGTCGAGTACCAGCCGGGCTCCGTGGTGAGTAGGACGCTGGTAGATAAAGAGAAGGTGACCTTGACCCTGTTCGCATTCGACGAAGACCAGACATTGAGTGAACACACGTCCCCACATGACGCAATTTTACAGGTCCTGGAAGGAAAAGCGAGGGTCATCATCAACGGTGAACCATACGAGCTTCAGGGCGGAGAAACCATCGTCATGCCGGCGGACGAACCGCACGCTGTCGAAGCCGTGGATAGATTCAAGATGTTCCTGACCATGGTAAAATAGAGAAAATATCATACCACGGGAGATGATATCGTCTTTTTGAAGTCGGGTTCAGTGGGGTCCAGTATAGTATCCTTTTGACGAACGCGGATATTATCGTTAGTCTAAATTCAAAAAATGCAATATTCTAGATCAAACTTGATAATTCAAAACAGCACAGACATTTCACAGATCTATTTCTACAAATGGACATGCTTTTACACAGTTAGAACAGCTTCCTCCGTTCTCGATCCAAAAGTTATAACATCTATCATGGTTCACTGCCCATCGTTTCACTCCCTCATTGTTGGACTTACACCGAGTCTCAAAAGAAGGATCTTTTTCGTATTGTATCGCATCTGCTTCACAGGCTTCGGCACACTTTCCACAGTTTTTGCAGAATTTTTCGACCCCGAAACTTATCGGTTCATCGGTAGATAAAGGCATATCCGTGAAAACTTTGCACAATTTGACGTAAGGACCGTGTTCCGGGGTTATCAATAGTCCATTTCTACCTAGTTCACCCAAACCTGCATCGATAGCCAGAGGGATGCTCAAAGCAGTATCGTTTCCCATGGGGATAGCTTGGTAACCAAGGGTCCGGATGAACTCGGCAATACATCCTATCATAAAAGCCATCTTTGAATACCCTAATGCTGATTCTGCACTAGCAACAAATGTTGGAGATCTCTTTGTTTTATCGTAATCCAATTCGACGGCCATAACTACAGCGTACTTCATCTGATCCGGGATATCTATTTCCTCGCCCTGGTAGTTATGAGAATAAAGCCAGGTTCGATTTATCTCGGTTATACCTACCAGAGCTGCGCCGTAATCCTTTGCGGTATCCTTGACCAATTCACTCATCTTAGATCTGTTTTCGACATCAATATTATCCATGATCGGCTTTTTCATCACATTGTTCGCATGATCTAGTTTATCCCGAGAGAACGCGCCATGGAAGTAATCGTAGACCGTCCACGCACCCATGACTCTAGCGAAATCTATCTTTGAGTAACCCTCCTTTTCCTTCTCAAATATCTCCTCCACCCGGTCGTACATACCCTGTTTGTAAAAATCTGCATGTGGATCCATTATCTTCCTACCGAAGATCGTGTCTCTCTTATCGAATCTGGAATATCTGTGTTCATCGATGGTATAGGTCGGTTCGTCTACTTCCTCTATCATGAACTATCTTCCAGCCGCCTTAAATAGTTCCTCGACTTTATCCAACTCAGATAGAGTGGGGGTGAGCTGAAATAAGAGGTGATCTATTCCGATCTGGTCCAACTCATCCATTTTTTCTCTGACCGTCTCGTATCCACCTACAAGCCCTGCTCTAGATACCCTATCATAGATCTTATCTTTACCGCCGGATAATTCCTTTAGTTTCTTCTCAGCCTCTTCATCCGTATCACCTAGAACGGTTATAGCCGGTAATGCGAACTCCATCTCTGAGGTGTCTCTGTCCTTTTCTTTCAATCTGCTTCTCATGTCCTTCAAATTGCTTTCCACCTCACTCATCTCGGCAGCTCCCATCAACCAGCCGTCCGTTTTTTCAGCAACGAGCCCCCGTGATGCCTCGGACATACCGGCATACCATATCGGTGGGACAGGGTCTGGCTTTGGTTCGACTATCCCGCGTTCAATACAGTAATATTCACCATCGTAATCCACGTAATCTTCATCCCAGAGCTTTTCAACTATCTCTATCGCCTCGTAGGCTTTATCGACTCTCTCATCGTGCTCCAGAAAGTCCAGCCCGAAGGCCTCGTATTCCCTTTTGTACCATCCGGCACCCATACTCAACCAGTACCTTCCATCACTTATATCCTGTAGAGTACTCACCTGCTTAGCTAGGACAGCGGGATACCTGAAAGCTTCGCAGATCGTGGTATGAGATATGTTTACCTTATCAGTCACTTCAGCTATCGCAGCTGCAAGTGTCCAGGCTTCTAGAGAGGGGGCTTCTTCTCCCTTCAAAGGATTCAATAGATGATCGGGTATCCAAAGTGAATCTATTCCGATATCTTCCGCTCTAACGGCTACCTCCTTCACATAATCGTAAGTCGGAACTCTCTCATCTTCCTCTGCTGCTTTTCCCAGCCACCCACCGAATATGGGCAGATATAAACCGATCTTCATGATTTCAGAACCTCCATTTTATTATCATACATATCTTCTTTTTTATAGATATTTCCTCTCTTTATCTATAACAGCTGCCGGTATCCTTTCATGTCCATGAATCCGTGTCCGCTCACGTTGAAAAGTATCGTTTTCTCTTCCGTGCACTCTTTCGCTTCATCTATGGCAGCAGCTATACTGTAAGCTGATTCTGGAGCCGGCAAGAAACCTTCGTTCTGTATGAACATCTTCGCCCTCTGGAAAACATACTCTTCGTCTCTAGGGAAGATGATAGTGTCCATCAGTCCTTCATCTTTGAGAGCGCTTATTATCGGGGCGGTACCGTGATAGCGGAGTCCATCTGCTTTTATAGACGGCATCTCCGCTTTATGGCCTATGGTAGACATCTTCAGGAGAGGTGTTTGTTCAGCGTAATCGCCAAAATCGTATCTGTATTCACCCCTCAGATTCGGGGCGGCCTCACTCTGAGCTCCTATGAACTTGATGTCCTTACCATCCTTCAGCATGTCTCTGAAAAATGGTAAGGCAAGCCCTCCGAAATTACTGCCTCCACCCACACAGGAGATAACAGTATCCGGGTAATCATCGATCTTCTCGAACTGTTTTTGGGTCTCAAGCCCGATTATCGTCTGATGTAGAAGCACGTGATTCAGCACCGATCCTAAACTGTAAACCGCCTCTTCATCTTCTTTTGCGTCTTCTAGTGCCTCCGATATAGCTATACCTAAAGACCCTTCATGCTCTGGATCATCTTTCAGCATCTTCTTTCCTATCTTTGTTCTTTTACTGGGCGAATCATGTACTTCGGCACCGTACAGCTTCATGAAGTTGCGTCTACCTTCTTTCCACGATGAAGCAGCTCTGACCCAGTACACTGTCAGGTCCATATTCAGAAGACTGCACGCGTAGGCGAGGGCGGTGCCCCATTGTCCAGCCCCTGTTTCGGTCGTCATCCTTTCGATACCCTCCTCTTTAGCAAAGTAGGCCTGTGGTATAGCGGTATTCACCTTATGGCTTCCCGTAGGGCTGTAGAACTCAGATTTGTAGTATAACTTGGCGGGTGTTCCGAGCTCCTTCTCCAGTCCCTTTGCTCTAAAAAGACGTCTCGGTCTCCCCGCTCGTATATACAGTTCTTTCACTTCTTCAGGGATATCGATATACCTCTTCTCTGAACTCTCCTGCTTCAAACACGTTTTACTGAACACTTCTGGCAGTGCCTTCAACCGTGAAGGTCCTTCCTCCGGATCCTTTGGTCCAGGGAGAGGAGAGGGCAGGTCGGGAAGGATATTGTACCATCTATCCGGCATCTCTTCAGGTGAAAGTGCGATAGAGGTTTTATCCATCTATCCCACCTCTGAACATCCTATCGCCTCTAGCTCACGATCTCTGTACATATCTCGTTCTCTCATCTTATCAGCTCTTGAATATGATCTGTGAAAAGAAATACGACTCTCGAAAAAAGCTACAACTGAATCGAACTCATAACAGAAGTTCTCCAGGCCAAACTAAATCCCTTTCTTTTCGTTTCATCATTTACTGCATACATAAATGATATATATAATACTTTTGTGTACATATTTGTACATCAGTATAACACTACACTTTTTACCCCATCTACGTTTTTTATCTCGTCGACAGCATCCATGGGCACAGGAGATTCAGTGATTATGTACAATTTAGCCTCTTCAGCAAATTCTGGATCCTCTGTGATACACTGCCTGACACTTACATCATGGTCAGCTATCTTCCCTGTAACTCCTGCCAATATACCGACACCGTGTGGGTCATCCGGTATGATCTCTATCAGTCCCGCGTCTATTTTCGGAGCTAAGTCTTTCAGGAATGCCGTGGCTTGCAGATTAGAATATATGGTGGAAAGTTCCTCGGAATTCTCGATGGTCTTCACTGCAGCGTTCACGGTCCTCCTGTCAACGTCCAAAGACCTTGCGATCCTCAGGGGAGACATGACCACTCCATTACACTTTATATCTCCGTTCTCTACCCTCAAACCACTCTCCAGTAAAAATCTCGCTATCCTTTCCTGGGCCGAGTATTCCTTAAAATATTTCTTGATCTGAAACATAGATGTACATATAACTACATCAGTAAAAAGTTTTTCAATCGAAGAGAGATTGTCACTTTTTAAAAATTAAAAGAAAGGGTTTTAGAGTTCTTCGATGTGCTCTTTAACAGCCTGAAGCTCTTCTTCCAGTTCTTCTTTGTACTTTTCTAACTTTTCGATCTTCTCTTTTTTAGATTCGAACTTTCTCCATCCGTGGTGTTGTCCACACATGTACTGATGATGTCCGCATGAACATCCTCCGTGGTGCCCTCCACAACAGCATCCTTGATGACCTCCTCGATGGTGGCCTCCTCCATGATGTTTTCCTCGATGGTGTCCCTTTCCATGATGTCCGTGCCCTTTACGTCCGTGTCCAGATTCGCAACATTCTTCACTCATACTATCACTTCTATACCTGCTACAAATAGTAAAGTATATAAGGATGGAAGTTTAAGGCTGTAAACGTGGTTTAAGGTTTGAAAGTACGTGAATAATTATGGGTAACAAAAACAACGTGTGCTGCGGTGATGCCGAACCGTGCTTGTGTCCGGTCGAAGGTATAATAAACGTGGTCTCAAAAAAGTGGGCGATATGTATAATCAGTCATCTGGGTGAGAAGAGCATCACGTAGGTTCAATATTTGTTGATAGGTGTATCGAATGTGATCAGGATGAGTATCGACCCACAACCTATATATAACACTGTTATATTGGAATTGTTTGTGAAATCATGTTTGAAAAATCTAGTGAAAAGGATGTCACGAGGGCAATCGTCAGTGAATTTGGAAGGATGCTGGATGAGTACGCCGATTCAGAAGTGATAATAATCGGAGGAGGACCGAGCGGCCTGATGGCTGCCCGAGACCTAGCAGACAAAGGAAGGAAAGTATTAGTGATCGAAAGAAACAATTATCTTGGTGGAGGCTTCTGGCTTGGAGGTTTTCTGATGAACACCGTTACAGTGAGACCTCCGGGAGAAGAAGTACTCCAAGAGCTGGATGTGCCCTATAAAAAAAAGGGAAAACTCTACACTGCGAAAGGACCACATGCCTGCTCTAAATTGATCTCTTCAGCGTGTGACGCAGGTATAGAGATATTGAACATGACCGAGTTCCAAGATATAGTCTTCAGGGGTAACGATAGGGTAGGGGGAGTGGTTGTGAACTGGACTCCAGTTTCCGAACTACCCAGACAGATCACATGCGTGGATCCGATAGCACTAGAATCAAAACTTGTAATAGATGCCACAGGACATGATGCATGTGTCGTGAAAAAACTAGAGGAGAGGGGTATGATAGAGACATCTGGGTTCGGTGGGATGTGGGTCGAAGAATCTGAAGACCTGGTGGTCGAACATACAGGGAAAGTACACGATGGTCTCGTTGTTACTGGTATGGCGGTATCTACAACCTACGGATTACCTAGGATGGGACCCACTTTCGGATCGATGCTTTTGTCGGGCAGAAAGGGGGCTAAAATAGCAGATGAAATTCTCAGTTGAACTGCCCTTTGAGAAGATAGTGGTCTACCAATCGAAGAGAATTGATTTCGTGTGTGAAAAAGAATTAAAACATTATCTGAAAGAAAAAACCAATAAGGACATCGAATTGAAGGGAGGCTTTTTTGAAGAGAATAGCAATCCTGATATCGCAAAAAGGATCGCTGAGACCAGGGTCAGGGATAAAACCGATAAAAAATCCAAAGAACCTCTTCCGGTCGAAGTGGATATCGAAAAAAAGATGTTGAGTGGAAAAAAGATAATAGGCATATTATACGATGGAGTAAAATTAACGGGTTTGATGTTGAGGCAATTACCAGATGAAGAAAAAAACGAACATGTTATAGTGATCACAGAAAGACTAGTTGGAACGATCCAGAAGAAAAATAAAAGGTACCATATCAGGACCGTTATAAATTCCGTCCCTTCAATAGTTTCTACATCCGGAATCGTGGAAGGTCCTGCAAAGCCCAGGGAATATTATTTTGAGGGAGAAAAATCTCTAGATTTCACACCGATGGAATATCATGATGAAAGGATGACCGAAGCGGTAAAATCTTATGCACTTCAAACAGTCTTCTGGAGGTTGACGGGAGAACCTTTCTGTAAAAAAGAGGGATGCCTCTTATACAACTCACATTGGCAGAAAGAGGTTATAGACTATCAGACCGATGGTAAACTTTGCGGAAAACATAAAGGAATTTTGGAGGAATATACATGAATAGATATTCGAGACACTTAGTTTTGGATGAGGTTGGAGTAGAGGGACAAAAAAAGATATCGAACGCTGATGTCGTCGTAATAGGTGCGGGTGCCCTGGGAGCTACCATATCCGAAGGTCTAACTAGAGCGGGAGTGGGTATGATCACTATAGTAGACAGAGATTTTGTAGAACTATCCAACTTACAAAGGCAGACACTTTATGAAGAAGATGATATTGGAAAGGCCAAAGCAGAAATCGCTGTAGAACACCTCAAAAAGATCAATTCGGAGATCGAACTGAACTATGAGGTGATAGATGTTGCTGGACACAACATCGAGGGGTTGATCAAGCACAAAGATATAGTACTCGATGGTACGGATAACCTAAAAACCAGATTGATAATCAACGACGCCTGCGTCAAACATGACATACCTTGGATCTATTCAGCAGCTCTTCGAACCTATGGGATGGCTCTTAACATTGTTCCCAACGATGGGCCATGCCTCAGGTGTTTGATCGAATCACTGCCGACACCGGGCAGCATGGAGACATGTGCAACTGCAGGGGTTCTGTTCAGCGTTCCCTGGATGATCGGAGACATAGCCTCTACAGAAACTTTAAAATTTATAATAAACAAAAACTTTAGAAGGGAACTGTTAACGGCCGATCTTTGGGAAAATGAATTTCAACTGACCAAAGTTGTACAGCGGGAGGGCTGTGAATGCTGCATAGATAAAAATTTCTCTTACCTAAGATCCAAAGGAGATCTAACCACTGAACTGTGTGGAAGAAACGCCGTTCAAGTCTCTCCCGCAGACCAGATGGATCTGGATCTTGACAGGATCGAAGAGAGGTCTCCTCATTCAAGGAGAGTTGGAAAAACGCTTCTCAAATTGAAAGCGGGTAATTACAAGTTGAACCTCTTCAAAGACGGTAGACTGATAGTAGGGGGAACCGAGGACGTCAAAAAAGCCAGGAGCCTTTACTCAGAGTACATAGGAGGATAAGAATGGATTTGAAGGATATCAGAAAAGACTTTCCTGTTATAACCGACATCATCTATTTCGATAATGCTTGCATGACGATATCTCCTTATTCAGTTATAAAGGCAGTAAACGAATACTACAACAAATATCCTGTTTGTGGTGGAGGTAGGAGCACTTACAGCCTATCCAGTAGACTCGCTAGAAAGATCGATGCTGGTAGAGAAGCTGTAGCCAAGCTCATAAACGCAGATTACAAAGAAGAAATAATATTCACAAAAAATACGACCGAATCGATCAACCTCTTGGCCAAGGGTTTGGACCTGGAAAAAGGAGATGTGGTGTTGTCCACTGATAAAGAACATAACAGCAATTTGATCCCATGGATCCAGCTCAAAAAGCAAAAAGGTATCGATTACAGGCAGGTCCCGTGGAAAAAAAACGGATCGTTCGATGTAGAAAAACTGAAAGAAATGATGGGCCCTGATATTAAGGTTATCTCGATGGTCCATACATCCAATCTTGATGGAACATCGCTTCCAGTAAAAGAGGTTGAAGAGGTTGTCCACGATAACGACGCACTTTTAATATTGGATGGGGCACAAAGTGTCCCGCATCGTCCTGTAGATGTCAAGCACCTCAGAGCTGACTTTCTGGCTTTTTCATTGCACAAGATGTTGGGTCCAACAGGGGTGGGAGTTCTTTACGGGAAAAAAGAGCTACTGGATGATCTAGATCCACTCGTTCCTGGAGGAGGAAGCGTTAAGAGCTGCACTTACTCAGAGGTAAATTTCCACAATAGCCCTGCCAAGTTCGAAGGAGGTTTACAGAACTACTCAAGCCTTTGTGGTGTGGAAGAGGCGGTAAAATACATATCAGATATCGGTTTAAAAGAAATAGAGAAACATGAGAGCAAACTGAATAAATTAGTTACGAAGGAACTTAAACATAATGTGGAGATAATCGGTCCCGAAGACCCGGATAAAAGATCGGGGATATTCAACTTCAGAACAAATATATTGGGAGCGCACGAACTAAGTGTACTTTTAGAGGAACAGGGGATAATGACCAGGAGCGGTATGCAGTGCCTCCATTCATGGCACGAATCTAAAAAAGTTGAACCCGGCACAAGGGCATCATTCTATTTTTATAACACTAAAGAAGAGATCACGGAATTCATAAACATCATCAAAGATCTTACATCTACTCTCTAGTCAACTTTGATATGATGGTCTTTAAATGTTCAAACAATTCATCCACCATCTCCCGGTCTTGAGTTTTAAAAAGCAGTTTGCCGGATGGATATATTCCTATCTCCACACCATACTTAGGATCAACAACCTGGTGAATCACTTCGGATTCAAATTTGAAAGAATAATCTTTCTCTTTTAGCAACCGATGGCATTCTTCCATATCGATCTGTTTTTTCCCTTCAGGTTCTGCTATATAAGCACCAGAATCCGAACAAGGTTCAATCATATAGTACATCTTATTATAATTATAACGGCGTTATATGTTTATATCTTTCCCGACCTCTAGATGTATACCAACCGTTATGTTTAATTAGGTAAAATAATCTTTAATCACCCAATATGTCATTTAGGTGTGAAGAGTTCGTAAATAAATATCTGCCCTCTGTTAAAGCAAAGATTGTCAGAGAATTATATGAGGAATACGACATTAACCAGGTCGAAATATCCAATATTTTAAAAATCACCCAGCCTGCTATATCACAGTACTTGAGTGGGATAAGAGGTGGAGAGGAACTAGATGAAAATATATTATCAGCATCCAAAAAAGCTGCCGAGGATATTTACGAAATGTATCTAAATGACAATATCAATGAGAAGAATATAAATGAAGTCCTCTGCAGTGTATGTAAAAAGATTTGACCAAGATGGATAAAGAAATCGATACTGGGGCTTTACTTTCTTCAGGCATCGATCCTCCCGCTGCATCCTCTGCAGAAGGATGATGTACCGGCTCGCTTCCTTTTTGGCGGATACACGGGATATAAATTCTATCACCACGGGCGAATCACTCGGATAGGTGGCATCTCAAGCGTTATCTCACCAGAAAAGCGAAGATAGTGCGATCGATATGATGATCCACCGCCCATTGATCGGACTCGATAAAAATGAGGTCATAGAGATGGCTAAGGATATCAGGTCCTATGAGATATCGATACAGCCAGGTATATGTAGCAAGTTGATCCCGGATGGACCGCGGGTAAAGAGTTCCTTGAATAGAGTATTAAGAGAAGAAAGAAAAATAGACTATTTCTACACGAGTTAGAGCGTCCTGAATTTCTAGACAGCCATTTTCACAAAAATTATAAATAATATATGCGTATAACACCGTTATACCCGTTATCGGATAACCTAAAAAGAGGCACTCATAGGTATGGAATATATAAACTCCAAAATTCATGAAAGTGTAATAGATACAATCGGTTGGACACCTATAGTTAGATTGAAATCTATAGAAAATTATTTCAATGTGAACAACAAAATACTTGCAAAACTGGAATATTTTAATCCTGGAGGAAGTGTGAAGGATCGCATCGGAAAGTATATGATAAGAGGGGCGGAAAAAGAAGGAAAGATAAAAGAAGGAGGGGTCATCATCGAGCCCACCTCGGGTAACACGGGTGTTGGTATAATCTTAGCAGCTGGTGAGGGTGGATACCAAACAGTCTTCACGATGCCAACCAAGATGAGCTATGAAAAGGAACTTCTACTCGAAGCCCTCGGTGGTGAAGTGATAAGGGCCCCTACGGAGGTAAAGCCTGAAGACCCTAACTCCTATTATAATGTTGCAGAAGCGGTAAAGAAATTACTCTGGAAAAGAAAAGGTCCCATCGACGAAGAGGAGTTAAAAGAAGTGGTGGATCATGTTCAAGATTTGGTTGACAAAGATGATCTGAAAGAGCTACGAAATATTTTAGAAGATAATATCGAACCCACTTCGTTTGCTCATATCCCAAATCAATACTTTAACGAGTATAATCCTTTAGCGCATTATGAGGTGACTGGACCAGAGATATGGGAACAGATGAACCACTCGATAGATTATTTCTTTGCCGGGATCGGAACCGGGGGAACCATAACCGGTATCGGGCGATATCTGAAAGAAAAGACCGATGTCGAAGTTATAGGTGTTGACCCTGTGGGATCCATATATAATCTAGTCGAAAACGGAATGACAGTAAAAGAGGCTCTCAAACATGCGGAACCTTATCTCACAGAAGGTATAGGTGAGGACCTAATCCCCGAGACCTTCGATATGGATATCGTGGACGATATTGTGGTGGTAGATGATCAACAGTCTTTCTCTATGACCCGGTTCGTATCTAGAAAAGAGGGGATATTCGCTGGCGGTTCATCGGGCAGTGCCCTTTATAGTATCGTCAAATATATGAAGGATATCGAGGAGGAAGATAAAAGGATAGTTACAATATTTCCGGATACCGGAAGAAACTATTTAAGCCGTATTTTCAATGACGATTGGATGGCTGAAAATGGACTGGAAACGGACGACGAAAAAGTTTTGGAGGACCTAAAATGAAGGGTATTTCTACTGAAAGTATCCACGAAGGAGAAGAACCTGAAGAAACACAATACGGGGATGTGGTATCGCCCATCCATCTTTCCACCACCTTTGCAAAAAGGGATATGGATAAGATCGATCAGGGATACGTTTATACCCGGACCAGTAATCCAACGAGAGATAAGTTAGAAAAGAAATTGGCAGTATTGGAAAAAGGGAATTATGGAACCGCTTTCTCTTCTGGCATGGCAGCGGAAACCATAGTGCTGTTGAGTTTGCTGAAGGAGGGAGATCATATTCTAGCCATGGATGATCTTTACGGTGGGACTAAAAGATTATTCGAACAAGTGATGAGGCGGTTTGGGCTGGATTTCGATTATATCGACATGCGAGAAGTGGACAACATCGAATCAGAGATAAAGGAAAATACGGAGATGATCTGGATCGAGAGCCCTACGAACCCTCTTATGAAACTTGTGAATATAGAGAAAGTCTCGGAACTCGCCCATGAAAAGGATATCACCGTCGTCACAGACAACACTTTTGCAAGCCCGGTATTTCAAAAACCATTGGTTCACGGGTCCGATATAGTGGTTCACAGCCTAACTAAGTATCTAGGGGGACATTCAGACGTAATCGGTGGTGCCATTATAGCAAATGAAAAAGAATTGTTCGAACAGATAAAATTCCACCAAAACGCTGTAGGAGCTATCCTTTCTCCATTTGATTCTTGGGTCGTCATGAGAGGTATCAAAACACTAAAAGTTAGGATGAAAAAGCATGAAGAAAATGCTATGAAGGTGGCAAAGTATCTAAAGGGACATGATACTGTAAAAGATGTTTATTATCCCGGGCTCAGAACTCATCCACAACACGAATTAGCGAGAGAACAGATGGATGGATACGGAGGTATGCTCTCTTTTGAATTAAAAGGAAATAAACAAGAGTCAGTAAAGTTTGTAGAAAATCTAGATATCTTTGTTCTAGCTGAGAGCTTAGGCGGTGTTGAATCTCTCATCGAGATTCCTGCATTGATGACTCATGGTTCCGTACCCAAGGAAGAGAGGGAGGAGATTGGTCTCACAGACTCATTGATCCGAGTGTCAGTAGGTATAGAGGAGGCAGAAGACCTGATAAATGACTTTGAGAAGGGATTTAAAACCATCGGAAAGTAAGAACTAGGTGAAGATAGACCACTCATTATATATTAGAAACGATCCTGCAACTATCAGAACTCCGCCGCTGACCTTTTTCACATAAGGCATGAAGGACCTGTAATATTGGAGGATGAACTCTCTAGAAAGGGCGGCGCTCACCGATATCGATATCATCATACTCCCCATGCCTATTCCATATACGGTGAAGAGTAAAAGCCCATGGAAAAATTCACCCGTGGCTATGGCTGAAAATACTATCATCATGAAAACCGGGAAAAGGCAGGCTAGAGATGTAAGTGAATAACCGACTCCAAAGATATAGAAGTTTACATAACTGCGATCTAAAGGATATTTCACCTGGAAGGGTAGATCGATAGATAGTTGAAATTCTAGAAACATAAATATACCTAGTAGAATTAATACACCCCCCACGAAAACACTCACATAAGGAAAATATCGGTTTATTATTGAACCAGAGATGGATACGATCATACCAGAAATTAAGAAAACTGTTAAAAACCCGAAGGTGGAAAAGGATCCTAGGGTTATACCTTCTTTCATTTGTTTTATTGGAAGTTCAGTTGAGTGATTTTTATTTGTAGGTTCCCCTCCTTTTCGGGAAAGATAATAAGAAATATACCCTGGCAAAAGAGGGAAACTACAAGGGGAGAAAAACGATAACATGCCTGAAATGAAAGAAAGTAATAGGAGAGCCATCATGTTTTCACTAATTTATCTACTTCATCTTGGAGAACGTCTTCCGAAGTTACCCCAGTTCTCTTAAAACTGATTCTTCCTTCTCGGTCGATTATATATATTTTAGGTATAGCTGTAACATCATATCGTTGGGCAACATCTTTACCGTTTATGACAAATGTCCAGTTAGCGTTATAATTATTTTTAAAGGAGCGCACCTGTTCGGTAGTCTCTGTATCATCGATATCTATTGATATTATCTTGACTTCTTCCGACTCATACTTGCTTCGGATCTTTTTCAAATGCTCTATCTCTTCTTTACAAGGACCACACCAAGTAGCCATGAAGTCCAATATGACCACTCGCCCTTGGTAATCCTCCAATTCAATTTTACCGTCATCTACGGTCGTCGCCTGAAAATTAGGCGCTTTACTCCCCAAATTTCTCCTGTTCGAAAAGACGGTATAATACAATCCAGCTACAATCACCATTGCTATGATCGCTATAGTGAAGACCATTATCAATTTGTTTCTAAGGTTTTTATCCATACTAACACCCCTTTTTAACCTCTCCCCATCTCAATCATTTTCTTTAAAGGTTCTCTTGCTTTCTCGGCTAGGCTCTCTTCTATATCTACTATCGGTTTCAGCTCTTCTAGCGACCGAAGAACTTTCTCAGGTGTTATCTTCTTCATATTCTGGCAGATAGGGTTGCCTGGAAAATAGTATTCTTTTTCAGGAGCTTCCTTCCGCAGTCTATATCCCATTTCTTTCTCCGTGCCTATTATCATCTTTTCTACTCTAGATTCCTTAGCCCTTCTCAATATCCCTGCAGTTGACTCGGTAAAATCTGCAAGGTCTATCACTTCCGGTCTACACTCGGGATGAACCACAACCTCAGCCTCAGGATGTCTTTCCATCGTTTTCTTAACGTCATCGGGCGAGATCTTATCGTGAGTTCTACAGTACCCTTCCCAGATCTCTATATTTTTTTTATCGACGAATCTCTTTATGTAATCCCCCAGATTTTTGTCAGGTGTGAACATCACGTCCCTTTCTGGTAAGCTTTCAACGATCTTCACAGCATTGGATGATGTACAGCATATATCCGAGAGAGCTTTTGTTTCGACGTTGGTGTTCACATAGGACACTATGGCCGTATCTGGGTTATCATCTTTGTACTCCTTCAATTCATCGATATCGACCATCTCAGCCATCGGACATCTTGCATCGGGCTCGGGATGTATAATACTTTTATCCGGGTTCAATATTGCGGCAGATTCAGCCATGAAATCTACCCCACAGAAGATCACATTGGGAACATCCATCTGCTTGACTTTCATAGCCAATCCAAGAGAATCACCCACATAGTCAGCTACGTCTTGGATTAAACCTTCTTGATAATTGTGAGCTACTATTACCACGTCCTTTTCTTCTCTAAGGCTATCGATTTCCTCTCTGATATTCATTTTTTCACCTGTGAAGTGCTCTGTATTTTAACATAACATAGGAGGGCATATAAATATAACGGCGTTATACCACCCTTGTTCGTAGGATATCTCTCTCGACAACAAAAGATTGAAAATCTCCAGGAAAGATCCTAACTGACAAAGCTCCTCAGTTTTATGCTAGCGGAAGCGAGAAAAAAGAATGTATAGAACTCTTGTATGGTATAATAAGATCAAACCCACATGAGTTTAATCTTCCAAAGACACTACGATACACCTGAAAGTGCTTTTTATCGTAAAATACAGAGGGATTTGAAATGCTTTCTCTCACTCGGTAAACATACCTCATGATACATCCCAAAAGAGTTGTGGAATATATCAATAGATGGTTTCAGGATATTACTAAACTGACATCTCACACACTCTGATATATCAATATAAATGAAATCGATCCACAGACCATCGTCTATACGTTCATATTTACACCTTACATTTTATATCTAATATCGTTACTATACCTGCTACAGATAATAAAGTATATAAGTTTGGAGATATAGTACCTTGAATGTAGTTTAAACATTGAAGTAGGTGAATAATTATGGGTAACAAAAACAACGTGTGCTGCGGTGATGCCGAACCGTGCTTGTGTCCGGTCGAAGGTATAATAAACGTGGTCTCAAAAAAGTGGGCGATATGTATAATCAGTCATCTGGGTGAGAAGGAAGAAGGCTACAGGTTCAATGAACTGCAGAGATCTCTGAACGGTATCAGCCCTAAGTCATTATCCGATAGATTGAAGGAATTGGATGGCGAAGGGCTTGTGAACAGGGATGTTGAAGACAGCGTACCACCCAAGGTAACTTACACGCTCACTCAGGATGGAAAAGAACTTCATGAAAAATTGAAACCTCTGGTAGAATGGGTGAACAAGAGGAACTAAGCTTTCAATCAAACTGGTTATATCTCGTCCTCGCTCACCACAGGTAGAATCCAAAGAACCTCAGCATCAATATTATCCCTATAGCTATGATGACCACGCCGAATATCTTCGTAAAGTATTTTCCGAAGGCGATATACTTCTCTCCGATGGAAGCCCTCGCCTTTCTAGATACAACCGCCAACGGGATGATCGGAACTCCGTGACCCAACCCGAAGATGAACAGTAGTGCTCCAGCGAACAAAGTGGATAGGTTTTCGGATAACACCCAGATAAAAACGGGAAGTATGAGCGATATCGCACACGGGGCCCAGGCCAGGGCGAAGAAAATACCTAATGTAAAAGAGCCTAACAGTATGGAATTCTTAAACAAAGAAACGATGCCTTGATTGATCTTATCTCTGTATGATGTACCGACCTCGGTTCTTCCAACCCCTTCGAACAAGTCAAGCAAAGGCCTTATCAGATCTGACAGCGGATATATATTATTCAAACCCAACAGAACCAACAATATACCTGCACCCATATAAAAATATGCGGAGGCGCTTATAAATATACTTACATAAGACAGGAATATACCGAGAACTAAAAAGACAACAGACATACCGATAGTGAAAAATACACCTATCATGAGACCTTCTTTCGAATGGTCCTTTTCATCCTCATCACCGATATCTAAACTTCCCATGATATAGGACAGCATGGCGATCAAGAGTGCGATGGAACAGGGGGAAAACGAGGTGATTATACCCAAACCGAACATACCGAAGAACGTTATCTTATTATCTCGCACCTCTAATTCTTGGCTCTCCCACTCTCCACTTTCTATCAGGTCCACCTTCTCATCCAACCCTTCAGCTCGTTGGATGCCGTCGACCTTTCCTTTACCCATCTGATAGACGTTGTAAACTGCCGCTATGTTCTGGTCTTCATCAACGAGTATCACCGTCGGGTTCGATACCCCGCCGTCTAGATTCCAATAGTCCATGTACTCGCTGGCGATATCATAAGGTTCATGGTCTTCGACCCAGTGCCAGGTGACATCTATCCCCCACTCCTCCACTATGGCCCGCCCGTTCATGGAACTAGGGAATTTTCTCATGTTGATTGTCACGATGGTCAGGTTCTCCTTCGTATCTTTGAGTTCTTCAAGTTCCCGGGTTTGACCCTTCAATTCCTCTTCACATTCAAGACAAAGAGGGTACTCTATGTTGGTTATATGGAGTACGACCACTTCACCTTCATGATCGCTCATGGATACGTTCTCTCCATCTAGATCGACGGTGTTGAAATCCGGTGCCTCTCTCACTTCTTTATCTGTAACTTTATTATTTGAATAGAAAACCACTGAAAATATGATGATAATGATAAGGGCTGCGGCTATCAGATAATAAACTTTGCTTTTACCTTCATCCATCAATTCAAACACCGCTCCACCCTTGGATATTGTTTTCGTGGTAATAGATCGCATCTTTCATGTAGTCTCTGATCCACTCTTCACCGGTCGCACCTTCGGTGCTGTGCCATGCGATCCGTACATCTCCGTTGTTATCTTCAACAAGAGTTACCATGGCGGTGAGAGGGATATACGGCGGGTCACCGTTTGGATCGTAGGCTTCATACGCCTCAAAAGCTTTAGGTTCGGTTCCATCGGTCATCAGATCATAGTAAACTACTTCCACCCCATATTCATCGATGATCGGTTCTATGTCTTTTTGCTGTTGAATGCATGGAGCACAATCATCACTGTGAGCAAATATCACCACGGGTTTGTTTTTAAGTGAATCTAAAACCCATCGAAGATGATCCACGGAAGAACCTGACACAGGATGTGTCTCAGGATTGTCTATCCACCAATCTCCTTGCCCGGCACCCAGATCGTACTTCGGTTGGTAAGTATCCAACCAGCTATCGCCGTTATCCTGGTCATCGCCAGTATCCTGCTGATTATCATTGTAATCAGAGATGGTGTTCGTGTCGTCATCTTTCATCTCGTTCATATAAAAAACAAATCCTGTAGATGCTATGACCAATATACACACCAAGACGAGTATCAAAAGAGCATGAGGAAATTTCTTTTCCTTGGGTTTTCCTTCGATCTTCAATTTTTCATTATGTACCCTGCTTACGTGGTCTTCAACGTTCTCAGATTTTAATCTAGCATCACATACCGGACATTTCACCCATTCATCCTGCATGTCGTCCCATGATAAAACGGGTTCCTTTGTTCCACCTTTGTCAACGTCAGCCATGAATGGATTGTTAACCATTGTTAAAAGTTATAAATCTTTCGGTTTCAAATTTATTTAAAATAGGTATCATCTTCAACAGAAGATCTTCTCACTTTAGATAATAAATTTCGTCTATCCTTTTACCAAGCCTCTCAGCGGCTTTAACCGCCTCTTCATCTTTGGTGATCGCTCCTTTTTCGAAGGCGATACCGGATACACCTCGATCAGCTACGATCATCTCGTGTTTAAGAAAAAATGAGTTGATAGCAGTTATAGCGCTCTCGTGGCCGTACTTTCTACCCACGACGACTGTTCCACCGATCTTGTTTCGGAGTTTCCCCTTTATGCTCCAGGTGCGATCGATAAAGGCCTTGAGCTGAGAAGAAACATTGTTGAAGTAAACCGGAGTCCCAAGTACCAATGCATCGGCATCTATGAGTTTGGGTATTATCTTATCTGTCATGTCATCATCGATAACACATCCCTCTTGATCCCTACAAGCCCAGCAGGAATCACATGGTTCGATTTCATGATCCAACAGTTTTAGAAATTCACCATCAGTGACCTCTTTGGTCTTCTGTAAAAGATAGTCTGTATTGCCGTTTCTACGGGGACTTCCGGAAATATATAATATCCTCATATCTCTTCGTGATATGAAATGACAAGGTGGATTTAATATTTCCCACTATGTCAGATCAACCTATGAATTTTCTATATTCAGAAAGCAGAGCTTCCTTGTACTCTTTTTCATTGTTAGACGCGATATAATTATGTTCTCTGAACATTTCTAACAATTCGTCTTTGTCGACTTCATCCGGTTCGATCCCTCTTTCTTTCAAATCCTCGAAGATCTCTTTCAAACCTCTGATCCCCACCTTACTCCCACCTATATCTAAGATAGTAACGCCACTAGAAACCGAACAGCCGCATCCTTTAAGAGTTTTCTTCAGTCCAAAAGGGGCTTCTTTATCGCCCATCTATACCACCTTACCGGCTTTCAAGATCCTTATCGCCCTCTCGGGGTAATCCTTTTCTCTCATCTTTTCAACAACTGACCCTATATCGTAATCCAACCGCTCGAATGTTATCTCTCCATCCTCTAAAACTGCATAAGCCGCCCTGGTGTCACCATCCCTGGGCTGACCCAAACTGCCTGGATTTATGTACCTTTTACCGTCGATCTCTCTATCCATAGGTATGTGGGTATGCCCTAGAAGGATCATCCCCTGACCTATATCTTTGAATCCTTTGAACTCATCCTCAGGTGTTTCAGGTTTCAAGTACTTGTACAGGTCATCCGTTGAAGCATGGGTCAAAAAATGTTCTTCTGTGGAGGCGGTCATGGGTAATTCCCGTAGATAATCTTTTGAGTCGCTAGTTATATCTTTAACAGTTATCTTCCTCACCTCTTGGGACAGTTCCTTTATCTCGTAACCACATCCACAGTCTACACCAAAGGCGACGGCATTATCGTGGTTCCCCCTCACCACCAGATCAGTTCTCTCCCCGATCAGCTCGACACACTCCTGATTCGAAGGACCGTAATCAACTATGTCGCCCATACAGTATATCTTATCCCAATTTTCCTCTCTAAGAACTCCTTTCAACGCTTCAAAATTCCCGTGTATATCCGATATCAGCAGTGTTTTCATATTAGCCACCTTTTATTTTATACATTTTTCAGAAATATTTTCTTGTGCGGTTGGCGATAGCCACGAGAGTCAACATAACTGGCACCTCGACCAGCACCCCAACCACTGTCGCTAGGACGGCTCCGGATGCCATCCCGAATACTGAAATCGCAACTGCGACCGCCAGCTCGAAGAAGTTGCTAGCTCCGATCTCGGCAGCAGGAGCTGCAACGTTATGAGGGAGCCCCCATAGATATGACATGCCGTATGCTATGAAGAAGATAGTGAACGTGAATATCGTCAGGGGGATCGCTATCAGGAATATATGGGTCGGATTGTTGACGATGATATCTCCCTGGAAAGAGAACAGGAGTATAAGTGTCAGCAGTAATCCAGGTATAGTCAGATTGCCGACCTTTTCTAAGAAGACTCCATTATACCAATTTTCCCCCTTTTTATCTATCAGATAGATTCTAGAAAGATATCCTACGAATAGCGGAACGCCTACGTAAAGCCCCACGGACAATATCAAAGTGTCGTAGGGAACGGTTATCCCTCCTATACCCAGGAGGAATGTTACAAGGGGAACATAGGCGAAAAGAAGGATGATATTATTAGTTGAAACTTGAACCAAAGTGTAAGCTGAATCACCGTCTGAGAGATAGCTCCATACAAATACCATGGCAGTGCAGGGGGCCGCACCTAAAAGGACAGCTCCAGCGATATATTCATCTTGTAAGGTAGTTGAAATAAAACCGCTGAATATTACCTTCATGAATAGATAGATCAAACCGTACATAACGAACGGTTTTATCACCCAATTGGAGATCCAGGTGACAAAAAGCCCTTTAGGTTTCTCTTTCACTCCTAAGATACTTTTGAAATCTATCTCAGCCATGGCAGGATATATCATGAACCAGATCAGGATGGCTATCGGGATGTTCACCTTCGCATATTCGAACTCGCCCAATGTGTTGGGGATGAAGGCGACGTATCTTCCTATAGCAACTCCGATGAGAATACAAGCGACGACCCAAACCGTCAGATACTTTTCGAAAAAACTTAATCCCTGGTCTTCTGCCATATCTAACACCTCTCTTCCAATTTATCCCCTAACTCTTTCCCTTTCTCCAATATCTCGATTATTTCGTGTTCTGAAACCTTGTAAAAAATACGTTTTCCCTCTCGTCTTTTTTCGATGAGACCACAGTCTAAGAGGTCTTTCAGATGATGACTGGTAAGCGATTGCTCAATATCTAAACATTCCGCTATCTCGTTCACGCATTTTTCTTTCTCACCTATACAATAAAGTATCTTCCTCCGGTTGGCGCTGCTCAAGCACTTGTATACAAGATCCTTCATATGAGTGTCTAATCATATGTTGTTAAAAAATCTTTTGGTTACTTTCTTTAAAAATAAAAGGTTAAAAGATTTTTTTAATCCACGCCACCTTCTGGTATAAGCAGCACGGGTTTCTTTGAACGTCTCGATACGTTTTCAGCAGTACTCCCCAAGAGTAGCTCTTTCAGACCTCCTCTACCTTTTTTACCCATTATTATGAGAGTAGAGTCCTCCTCCGATGCTATACGATTTATATTTTCAGAGGCGATACCCTTTTCCAGCTTGATTTTTACTTCGTTGCACTTCTCACTGAATTTTTCCTTCAATTCTTCTAACTCTTCTCTCTTTTCGGGAACGGCTGGTGAATCTTCTTCCTCAATACTTTCCGCTTCCGCTACAGAGACTATAACGACTTTGTCTGCGGCAGAGGACAATTCTAGTGCAGCTTCTTCAGCTTTCCTTGCATTCTTTGAAAAATCAGTAGCTAACAACAACGATCTCAGCTTTTGAGTGCAGACCAGTTTACACGTAGTCTTATCAAGTTCTTCTACAAACTCGATCCTTTCAACAAGTACGGGTACCTCACTCAGTCTTATCACATTAGATGTGGTACTACCAAGAAACATATCACTGATCTTTCGTTTCCCTCTTGATCCGATCACTATGAGGTCAACCTCTTTCTCTCTAGCCAATCTCTCTATCTCCCTCGAAGGCATACCGACTGGTGCTTCGTAGGATACTTTCAAGCCCTGTTCACCTAACTCTTCGGCCTTTTTCTCCAATTCTCTCCCTTTTTTCTTCAATCTTTCTTGGTGACGTTCCTGTTGGACCCCGACTAGATATCCAGAGGATCGAACGTTCACTGCCCAAACCAATATGATCTCCTCTGTACCTATCTCCTTCAGTTCCATTATACATTCTGTGAGCTTTTCATATGTAGGAGACAGGTCCGTCGCAAGCAGAACTTTTTCAAACATGTTATTTCATATGAATGATGGTTGATATGATATAAAATTTTTGGGGTCGGGGGCCCTGTAAATGATCCTGTTTCATATTCGCGACCATCCTGGCGTGAGTTATAGATGAAGGTCCAACATGGATGATCCAAGTAGATTTCACTTCAGAAACTCCTTACTCTTATCCGTGATCTCGTAGATGACAAAATTCGCGCTTCTGGCCCCTTCTATCAATCCTCATCTTTCAGTATCGAAAGGTGATAAGATAATTTCGGATCGGCGATATCCAACATCTCTTTCATCAAACATGCACATAGAGATCGCTGATCGAGTAGAGTCGTATCTCGTCAGGTATTTCCATGTTCTACACCGCTAGATCTTTCAAAATACCAGTTAATATAACGCTAACATATATTACCGGAAAAACTGGTAAAAGAAGCTTTGAAGGATCATCTATCTCTTTTTTACACCAATCGCACTGCAACACTTTTTCTTTGAATAATGAAAATAAATCCATTTTTTCAACCACAACAACCCCCTTTTGGTTGGCAGACCGCTTCATAATTAATTTTGGTGGTCTCACTAATTATTTTATTACATTTTGTAAGAACGCTTTGCAATGCAACAACATCACCATCTTTAAATTCTTCACTATTTTTTATCGCTTGAGCAAGTTCTTTTGCTTTTATTATTACGGGTTGATTTGAAGGATTTGTTTCATTCATCAGCAGCCACCTCTATTAGCACTTACAAAAGGCATATTTATTCTCAAGCTAATAATGTTGTTTGTTCTTTTTAACAGATCAACCAATTCATTTTGAGCATTAGCAAATTGTTGTATTATTTCGTTCCTATTTATTTTTGTTTGTAATTCTCTCAGTTCCTCCATAAGTGAAGGATCAAATCCCCTGTATTGTAATTCCATTTGTTTCTTCTGAAAGTCTTTTAATAAATTATTTGCATCCTCATTTTTTTCTAAATCATCTGAGGCAGATATAAATAACTTGTACTCTTTGCTTTCCAAAATTGCCTGTGCAAACTCTTTTGTTTTGTTTTTTATTTCTTCGTTCATCTTATTTCCCTCTACTCCAATATTCATTTGTTAATTCTTTTATTGCCTCAACTTTCAAACTTTCTAAAGGAAGTCCTGCATATTGGCGTTGAGAAATATCTTTATCTTCGCCCAACACCTTAACTTCAAACCCTGCATTCTTGATTTTGTTGATATAATCCACTTTTTGAAGGGCACCTCCAACACATCCAGCTAATAACTCTTCATCGTTTTTTTGTTCTTTTGTAAGCTCTCCGGTTAAAACAATATCTGAAACAAATATTTTGCCTCCTTTTTTCAAAACCCTGTGCGCTTCAGAGAAAACTTTATCTTTATCTGGAGCTAAATTAATAACGCAGTTGCTTATTATTACATCTATAGAATTATCTTGTATTGGGAGCTCTTCTATATCTCCTAATTTAAATTCAACATTTTTATAATTGTATTTTTTGGCATTATCTTTTGCTTTTTTTATCATTTCTGGAGTCATATCTACCCCAATAACTTTTCCATTTTCTCCAACCCTTTTAGAGGCTAAAAAAGCATCAAAGCCTGCACCACTTCCTAAGTCTAACACAACATCTCCTTTTTTTATTTCTCCTAATGCAGTAGGATTGCCACATCCAAGACCTAAATTGGCTTCCGGAAAAGCATTTATCTCTTGTTCAGAATATCCTAATGTTTTTGCTAGCTCACTGTTATCCATTGAATTGCAGTTGCATGTGCCGCAACATATTTCTGTTTCTGCTATCTTTCCATATCTTTCCTTTACAATTTGTTTTATGTTTTTTTCTCTCATTTTTGTCCTCCAAAAATATCTTTTCCAAACCTCTTTAGATTATCAATTCCTTTTGGTTCATCCTCTTGTAAATAAATAAAAATTGAGGGTGTTTCAAACTTCTCTTTTATGAGTTGTAAGTATTTGGATTGCTGGATTCTTCGATTGTTGAAGAAAGAATTTTGTCCCCAATGTGGAGAAATCAGATTGTTTATTGCGACAGCCGCCGTTTCAATTCCAACCTGTTTTTTTAAGTCCTCAGACGCTCTCCATGCTTCCATAATGGGGGTGTATTCTGGGTACATTGCAAAAATGAATGAACTTTTTTCTTTATTTCGCATGGTATCTATAACATTAGAATATTTATTCATAGTTCCTTCAGATGTATTCTTTGTTAATGTTCCTAAATCAACAAATCCTTTCCAATCAGAAGGAAGTTCCAAAAGCCTTAGAGTATGTCCTGTTGGCGCTGTATCAAAAATAATTATATCATAACCTTCAATTTCAAAATAACTCATAAATTTTTCAAATGCAGCCATTTCTTCAGCACATGGCGAGTTTAAATCTTCCTCAACAGATTTTTTTGTTTCTTCGTCCTTGTCTTTTACTGCTGCTAAAATTCTTTTTTTGTATTCATCTAATGCTTTCTTTTGATCTATTCTTGCAGCAAATAAATTATCCAGACCTCTAACTTCAGTTGGTTCGTGATTTATCTCTTGTCCAAAAATGTCATGCAGATGAGATGCAGGATCAGTTGTCACAAGCAAAGTTTTGTATCCTTGGTTGGCAAGCCAGACAGCTGTTGAACAACTTATAGTGCTTTTTCCAACTCCTCCTTTGCCTGTAAAGAAGACATATCTTTTATCTTTTAATGGAGTAAGTATTGGGAGTATTTCCTTAAGATTATTGTCGAATGTAAATTCTGTTTCTTTGGTAATCTCTTTTGTCTCACTATTTTTTTCTTTTTTACCTTCATATAAAAAATCTCCAACTGATTCTAACAAATTCAATCCAGAAACTTCAGAATCTTTAAGAGGATAAAAAACTAAAGGAGTCTTAAAAGAATTTTTGACATTTTCAATGACTGTGTTCTCTTGCTCTTTTCTTTTCTTGAGAAATTCATCTGTAATCGCATCATCGGGAATTAATCCATTTACTATAGAAAAAGTGGTATTTATACCAAGTTTTTCAAGTTCTCCTGAACTTCTTTCAACTTCAAGTACACTAGAATTTTCTGGTTTTAAAACAAAAATAAAAGAGGTTTTTTGTTCATCTTGCAAATACGAAATCGCTTTTTCATATCTCGCTCTTGCATCCTGTAGTGCAACACTAGGACCAATACATGTCGCAGAATCTCCTTTTAATGATTCATTCCATCCCGAGGGGAGTTCTAATAATCTTATTGTATGTCCTGTGGGTGCTGTATCGAATATTACAACATCATATTCTGGTTTATCCATAAATTCTATAAATTTGTCAAAAGCCGCAATTTCTTCAACGCAAGGGCTATTCAATTGTTCGTTTATTATTTTGATATTTTTCTCATCCAATAATTCTCTCATTGGAGCCGTTATTTTTTCTCTGTACTCTTGTGATGCAACATCAGGGTCGATTTCTATAGCAGATAGATTTTGAATATTTTTTATTTGGGTTACCTTATGTCCTATTTCTTGATTGAATATGTCTGATAAATTTGGTGCGGGATCAGTTGTCACAATTAAGGTTTTATAGCCTTGGTTGGCAAGCCAGACAGCAGTTGAACAACTCATTGTACTTTTTCCAACCCCTCCTTTACCACTAAGGAATATGAATTTTGTTTGATCTTCTGTACTAGGTTTTATGAATTTGCTTAAATTTTTCATTTTTTTGTCTCTTCCAAAAATAATTCTGTTATCTTTTTATCAAGCATGTTAAGTGCTGCTCTAGATACTTTTTTAGCAGGTACTGTTTTTACTTTTTCAGCCATTTGCACTGCTTGAAGTATTTGGCCATCATCCAATCCCACTCTCTTTGCTTCTTTAATATGATGTTCTACGCAAGGAACACAATTACTTCCTATCGCAGCACCTATTGCTGCAAGCTCAATTTCTTTTGAACTTAATTCATTCATTTTAATCACTCCTCATTTCTTGAACGATCTTTTTTAATTCATCATATTCCAGGTATTTTTGCTTGGCAATGATTTTTCCATTAATGGTAGTTATTGGAAGAATTTCTTGTCCCTTTTCCTTAACCAATTGGAAGATCTCTTTATTCTCTAAAAACATATTTAGGTTGTGCGCTATATTTGCTCTATTTATTTCTAAATCACTAAATTCATTTTGTAACTTTTTTAGTGTTTCATTTAGATCTATAAGAGTTTTATCTGGTTCTGGTCCACATACACCTGTCGAGCAACACATCGCTTCTTCAAATACTTCTACTTTCATCATAACACTCTCATATGAAAGAAGATTCATATTTAAAGCTTTTCCCTCTTATTTATTTACACTTATGATCTATCGAAACAACTAATGATCGGCCCTATTACACCTTATCTACCCCTTATGATGGAGGTTTTCTACTGACCCACTACTTACATGAAAAGGATTTTATACCCTTGTTAGTATCGGTTTCGGAATAAGGAGAAAGAAACATGGGTATACTAGAGATCGATGACCTGCATCTAGATATCGACGGTACCAACATCTTGAACGGTGTGAACATGGACATCTGGGAGGGCCATATACACGCGTTAGTGGGACCGAACGGTGCTGGAAAGAGTACCCTAGCCTTCGCCATAATGGGTATGGAAGGTTATCGAAACATCAAGGGCGACATAGTGTTCGAAGGTGAATCTCTAACAGGATTGGATGTTTATGAGAGGGCTAGGAAAGGTATATCGCTGGCATGGCAGGAGCCCGCCAGGTACGAGGGGCTTACGGTAAAACGTTTTTTAGATGCATCGTCTAGAAACGGCGAGAATGCTGGAGAGGTTCTAAACATGGTGGGTATGGACCCCGAGAGATACCTGGACAGGGCAATGGACAGTGGTCTGAGTGGTGGTGAGAGGAAGAAGATAGAGCTGGCATCTATAATGAACATGGATCCCGACCTTGTCATGCTCGACGAACCGGACTCCGGTATAGACGTTCAATCGCTGGAAAATATATTCGACGCCATACAGTTACTGAAAGAGAGGGGGACCACGGTCATACTCATCACTCACAGCCCGACGGTGCTCAAGCAGGCCGAGCATTCCTTCCTCATGTGCTGCGGCAGGATCGTCGATAAGGGGACAACTAAGGATATAGACGACTACTTCGAGGATAAGTGTATCCCCTGCGACCACAAGAACGAGCCCGACGAGGAGTGGTAACCATGGATGTGGATGAACTCTATGAAGCGGCACAGATCGAATCCGCCATATCGGACCCGGAGACCGCACATCTGACCATAAACAAGGATGAAGTGGTTAGCAGCCGTGACATCACTGGCCTGAACGTTGACCCCCGTAAGATAGAAGACGGTGTCGAGGTCGATATCATCGTTGAAGAGAGCACAGTTATAGAGAACCCAGTCCACCTCTGCTTCGGTGTGACGGGTGAAGAAGCCCTGCAGAATATCGTTATGCATATAGATGTGAAAAAGGATGCCCAGATCGGCATACTAGCACACTGCGTTTTTCCTAATGCCGAGGACGTGAAGCACGTGATGGATGCGGATATACACGTTGGAGAGAACGCTGAATATACATATCTTGAGAAGCATATACACAGTCCTGAAGGAGGTATAGAGGTCGTAGCGAGTGCAGAAGTCGAGTTGGAGAAGGGTGCGGTGTTCAAGACAGATTTCGAGTTGAAAGAGGGTAGGGTAGGACTGCTGGAGATCGATTATGAAACCACTTGTAAGGAAGACAGCGTCATGGAGATGACCGCTAAGGTGAACGGACGGGGGGACGACCAGATAAAGATAAGTGAGAAAGGGAACATGATCGGTGAAGGTGCCAGAGGAGTACTCACTTCACGGGTGGCTGTGAGAGAAAACGCCAGCGCAGAGGTGTACAACGAGATGACGGCCACCGCACCCCATGCAAGGGGCCACGTGGACTGCAAGGAGATAGTTCAGGGCGATGGTGAAGCCAGAGCTATACCCATAGTCTATGTCAAACACCCGGATGCTCACGTAACACATGAAGCGGCCATCGGGAGCGTCGATAAGAAGCAGCTTGAGACACTCATGAGCAGGGGGTTATCACACGACGAGGCCGTAGACCTGATAATCGACGGTCTACTGAGTTGATGTATATGATCTGATAAAAGAGGTGTATACTTTGGAATTGAAAGAAGCTATAGAGAAGAGCGTACCGCTCACTTGAAGATGTAGAGCTTATGGCTATTACGAAGATATAACAGCTCCTGATCCCGGCTGTATAAAGAATGAAGATAAGTGGAGAAGAATAAAAGAGAAAAGTGATGATCATATGTGTACGAAAAGCGAAAGAAAAGGAGCGGTATTACAGGTGTGACCTTTCTAAAATTTTTTACTTTCTTAATATTAGAATAATTGTTCTTCATAGGCTGTTAGATGAAAAGATAATGAAAAATAATTCTAGGCTGTATGCTAATCTATATGATAATAAAAAAGTCTGAACTCATGTTAAAATTTTTATTTCAGGCATTCTTTCCCCTTATC
>CAZHUM010000012.1:0-41033 GCA_964535805.1 uncultured Thermoplasmata archaeon | reverse complement strand
GGTCCACTTCTGACGGAGGAAGGCTTCGTTCAGTACGAGTTGAATATAGAAGGGGGTGCTCAAGGCGAAGAGATATGGGGTGATTCAGAGGTAGGCAGGGTCGTCGACTACGAAGAGGGTGGTGATTCAGGATTAGAGTGCATCATCATCCCCTCACTGTGCGATTCACATGTTCATTCCGCTGATTCCGTCGTAAGAGAAGTACCCAAAGGTAGCTTAGAGAACTTGGTCGGCCCAGGCGGATTCAAAGAAAAGGAATTGGCGAACGCAGACCACGACGCTAAAGTGGAATCCATAAAGGCTTATTATAACGAACTATACAATGCTGGGATAAGAGATGTCATCGAATTCAGAGAAAACGGTGTAGAAGGTTTAAAAATCCTGAACACCGCACTGCAGGATTTTAAAGATGACCTCAACGTCTATGTCCTATCGAGACCTTCGAAGAGAAAATATGACGAGTGGGAGTTAAACAAACTACTTTCCCTTTCCAACGGTATCGGTCTGAGCGCGTTTCGAGACTGGGATAAAACACAATTGTTGAGGTTGTCCGATGCAGCTCATAAGATGGGAAAGCCATTAGCGATGCACTGTAGTGAAGATGTAAGAGAACCTATAGAAGAAATACTAGAGCTGGAGGTGCATCATCTTGTTCACATGGTCGAAGCCACTGAAGAAGACCTAATCGCTTGTGCCATAGAGGATATTCCCATAGTGTTATGCCCTAGATCCAACATGTATTTTCGTAAAATGGCGAATATTCCTGCTATGCTGGATGCTGGATTGACCTTATCCCTCGGCACGGATAACGCGATGCTGGCATCTCCAGATATGTTTAGAGAGATGGAAACAGCCTATAGGATAGGCAACTACAATGGAGATGTAGCCCCTATGGATATATTGATGATGGCTACTTGGAACCCTCGAAAAGTTTTAAATCTACCCTCAAGCATTGGCGAAAAAGATTCGCAAATCAATTACCTTATCTTGGAGACCGGTCACCGCGATCCAGCCTATGAGGTAGTTACTAGAAAATCTGTAAAAGACGTAATAGACGTTGTAGCGTGGTAAAATGGAAGAATATAACAGGATATTGATACCTACGGACGGTTCGGAAGGAAGTCGAGAAGTGATAGATAGAGGATTGTCTTTAGCTAGGATGTTAGGTGCAAAGGTAAGGATACTCTTTGTCGTGGACACGTCCACTTTTAGAGACATACCCCCTGACGAGCTTATCACAACTTTAAGAGGACACATGGAGGCCAAAGGGAACGAGATACTTGACGAGATCGAAACTAAGGGCGAGGACATGGGTGTAGATGTAGAGAAAAGCGTTGTCAACGGTCCACCGGATGAGATGATAATTGAAGAATCCAAGGACAGTGATCTTATCGTGATCGGTACACACGGTCGTTCCGGCCTTTCAAGATTGTTAGTGGGCAGTACCACCGATCGAGTGATAAGGAAAGCGAAGTGTCCAGTTATGGTAATGAAGATAGAGGAGGAATAATATGGAAAAAGTAGAAGACCTTATGACACCGGATCCGATAGTCGCAGAATTACCGGGGAATAGGAGAGACGCCATGAACTTGATGGTAAAAAATCAATTGACCGGTATGCCAGTAGTCAAAGACGGAAAACTCAAAGGATTCGTAAGTAGACATGATTTTTTTAACAACCCCGATGAAGATCAGTTAGCCATAGTTTACAGAAAAGACTACCCTCGTGTTACCGTTGACGATTCACTTGAGGAGGCTGCCCAACTCTTCGTTAAGGAGAATGTTCATTATTTGCCGGTCTCGGAGAACGGAGACAAGTGCGTAGGCATAATAACCACAGCGGATATGCTGTCTTATATCGAGGAGTTGAATGTGGACAGACCAGTAGGTGAAGTGGCAAAAAGGACCTGTGTCCCGATATTCGAGGGGACCCCGATCAAGGTCGCTCTTCAGACCATGAGACTCACCGGGCTGTATGCTTTTCCAGTAGTGGATAAGGAAACTACATTGGTCGGAATAATCACGGACAGAGATCTTTTCAACCTCTCAAAGATCAACGGCAGCATAGTCGTATCTGAACTGGGTCTAGGTGATGACGAGGATTCATGGTCGTGGGAAGGTCTGAAGAACGTGATGAAACTTTACTACGAGGAATCTAAGATAGAATTGCCCGATATGGTGGTCAAAGAAGCTATGGTCTCTGAGCCAAGATCGATATACGATAAAACGGAAGTCTGTGAAGCTGCTAAAATTATGCGGAGGAACGACTTCGGTCAACTGCCCATAGTCGACGAGATGGATAAACTTGAGACCATGGTCTACGAATTCGATCTGATATCCACGATCTTGTGAGGGTTCTCAATGACAGATAGGGAAGAACTGGAGTCGGTGTGCAAAAGAAGAGGTTTTATCTGGCAGAGTTCTGAGATATACGGTGGTGAAACAGGCTTTTACGATTATGGTCATCTTGGAGCACTGCTAAAAGATAATTGGGAAACCCTTTGGAAAGATTATTTCCTAGGATTGGACGATAATTATTACATGATATACACCCCTAATATTCTACCCTACAGAGCACTCGAGGCATCGGGTCATGTAGATCACTTTTCGGACGTTCTCATCAGATGTAAAAAATGTGGTGCTAGTTATCGTGGAGACCACATCATAGAGGACGAAACCGGTGAAAGTGCTGAATGGATGAACAAAGAAGAGATGAAAGAAAAGCTGCTCCAGTTGGGTCTCAGTTGTCCTTCCTGCGGTGGCGATTTCGATGAACCCGAAGATTTCAACATGATGTTTTCCCTCGATATAGGTCCTACTGGAGATAAAAGTGGTTTCCTTAGACCTGAAACAGCCCAGGGTACATACATGAACTTTAGAAGAGAGTATCAAGCCCTCAGGAAGAAGATGCCCATGGGTCTCGCAACAATAGGAAGAGCATTTCGAAACGAGATATCGCCTAGACAGGGCGTCTTCCGGCAGAGAGAGTTCGTCCAAGCGGAACTCCAGATATTCTTCGTACCCGGTGTACATGAGCAGATTTTTGAAGAAAGGTATGAAGATGTTAAAGGCGTCGAAGTTAACCTGCTACGTGTTGATGACGTGTCATCTAAGATGGTAAAAATTGACGACATCGATGATCTACCGAAATTCTATCTCTACCACCTAGCGGAGGTGTACAGATTTTATGTGGATGATATGGAACTGAAAACAGAGGAAGTCCGGATGAGGGAGCTTTCTGAAGAAGAAAAGGCGTTCTACAATAAGATACACTTCGACGTGGAGGTGGACTTCGGTACATTGGGGGGATGGAAAGAGGTATCTGGTCTCCACTACAGAGGCGATTACGACCTCTCAAAACACCAAAAAGAATCAGGTAAGAAGATGTCGATACCAACTGATGACGGAAGAAAGGTACCTCATGTGATAGAGCTGAGTTTTGGTGTGGATAGAAATGTCTGGTCCGTTTTAGACAGGGGATATCATTCTGGAGAACGAGATTGGATCGATATCCCTGATAAATTGGCACCCTTCCAGGTGGCGGTGTTTCCCCTAGTTAGGAAAGACGGTTTACCCGAGAAGTCTAGAGATGTGTTCGATCGGTTGGAATCAGAGCTTAGAACCTTCTGGGATAAGAGCGGGTCTATCGGCAAACGTTATGCAAGGCAGGACGAGATCGGCACTCCTTACTGTATCACTATCGATTACGACACCATGAAGGATGACACGGTCACGGTGAGGGAGATAGAGAGCATGGAACAGATCCGTGTGGATATATCTGAATTGAACTCAATACTGAGAAAAATAATAGAAAAAGAGGAAAGTTTCGAAGACTACCTTTGATTTCTTAGTTAGCTCCTTTGATCGATTCTAACTGGCTGATTATATTCCAGATCAAAGTCCTTCCGTGAAGTGGGATGTTCGGGTCGTCTGCCAAGTCTTCTAATTTAAATATGGATGAGGCGATCCTAACGTCCAAGTCGTCATCCGAGTTAAGAAGCATCTCTTTACACTCTTCAGCACCGGTTCTGATATTGCGCGGTACCGACGAATCCTCGGTTATCTGGTCCAGCATTTTACAGATGCGTTCTATTTCCTCCATTGTGCTCATAGTTTCCACCTCAAAATCAAGGTTGACATATGCTTAGAGATATTCTCCTATCTCTGATTTTCACCGCTTATCTAACCTCTAATAATTAAAGGTTATGGTTTAAAAAAATAAAAAAGGAAAGGGGTAAGAAGATAGGTGCCCCAACCTACCTTCAAGAGACAAAATCTGTCGGGCTCCTAGTATGGGATTGGATGCGCTGTTACCCCCAAATGTTAGAGTGCATTATCTTTATTCGTCATAGTCAGGATCGCATCCGAGTGCGATGTAGACTTGTTTCCAGCTATAGTGAGCGTCTTCTTCTTTCATGTGCTTCACGTAGAACAATATAGCTACATATTTAAAAGGCTGAATGATAGGGGGTGCAGTGAAAATAGTGAAAGTGGAATTACTATTAAGTAGTAAACAAGAGGATAATTTCATATTTATCATCATCTAGAATATACATCAATCGGAGTACAGTTGTTTAATTTTATAAAATCATGATTGAAAATCTTACCTCAAATATAAAGATAACCGCCCAGGTTTTTCATTTTTAATCCTTACTATTGTCTTCAATAACATCGATAATTTCTTCAATATTATCGCCTTTAAAATATTCGTCTATAATTTGGGCTACAACTTTCTCAATCGTTGTATCATGGATTGATGCATAGACCTTCAGTTTTTTATGTAAATCGTCGGGAAGGTGGATCGTTTTGACCATTATAGTTTTGTGAAAATGTAATTATGTATTTATTTTTTATTATAGGAAAAGTATTAAATACAATATTATATAATAGTATTATTGTAAAATTGTAGTATGGTAGATAAGATGAAATGTCCAAAATGTGGTGTAAAGATGGAAATAGTTGCAGATTGGATGGAAAAATATTACTGGTGTCGAAAGTGCAACATAACCATTAAAGAGAAGAATAAATGACTTAATGATCTCTGGATCTGAAGTTAATACAATAAGAATTAAGACGCTGTCGACCGGATTCGAACCGGCGACCGCTCGGTTAACAGCCGAGTGCTCTACCTACTGAGCTACGACAGCAATATGCTCTACATATTACTGCTACTCGCCAAAAACATGCGTTTTTGGTTCGTACGACAGCATTTGGTGCCTAAATCCTATCTACTCGCAAGAAAAGGCTTTTTTCTTGCTCGTACGACAGCAATTTGTATGACAAATCCCTGCTACTCACCAAAAACATGCGTTTTTGGTTCGTACGACAGCAATATGCTCTGCAAATTGTTTTAGGTTTCTCCATATATTATCTTTTCTGATGGAAGTGTGGATTAATAGCCTCTAAAAGGTAGTCATATTAAAATCTTTTACTCGGGGAGCTTTTCTTGAAGGTCAACGGTCTTGGACTGAATCTTTGCAAGAAGGTCTCGTATATGTTGGATAAAATCATCATGTTTTTCAGTTATATTCGCACCTCTATGTGTGGGTGCTATAAGTCCTTCTTTTTCAAGCATCCTCAGAGAATATCTTACCTTGTGTTCGGGTATTTCCAATTTTTCGCTTAATTTTGTTATACCGATAGGACCTTCTTTCTCTATAACACACAGTATCTTGATTGTCCTTTCAAGTATGCCGATCTCTTTCTTTACATTTTCAGTTAAGGAACTTCCCTCTATGATATCATCCTCTTTATCGTGCTATAGATTAGCACAGCTGTTATATAAAAAGCTTACCATAATTTTTGGATTTAGGTGTATATTCACATAGATTAAGAATTATCCATCAAAATTATATACGGGGAGCATTATCCTCATCCGATAGAAATGATAAAGATAGCATCGAAGATATTTGCTATCGGGTTTGTGTTATTGTTATTCTCCCCCCTATTGATGGTTAACTCAGATGGCGAAACAGTTGGGAATCAGGGAGGTGTCCTACGTTATTCTAGTGACTATCAGTTAATACCTCAATCTGGAGATGTAGGTGGAGGTAACTTACACTGGCGTTTAGAAGGGGAGGCTGCAAGAGAATTTAGAAGAGCTCTGTTGCAAAGTGTGGGTAATGACACCCTATATCCAGATAGAGCTAACGGAGACGATACATTAGACCTGGAAGAGTTGATGATATATCTCAAATCCGCAGGAATACTCGAATCATATGTCCAGAGAGGAGGAGAATTAAGCAGTTTTAGAACATCACAGCACTCATATAAATATCTAAACTTCACACCGCAGCGTGATATCGAACCGAATGATTACGTGAAGTACTACGGCGTGAGGATAACCAGATCTTCCTTAAATACCGGTAGTATAGCTGATGATACAAGTGGTTTACTAGGGACGACATCGGACGACCTAACATCTTTGCACATACATTTCAAGATCAGTTTTCATTCCGGACCGGGGGCTGAGGAATATGATCTAGACATGGCGGATACATTACTTATGGGTGCTCTTTGGGAGAGTCTCATAATGCCGGTCAGGATAGATTATAACAATATAACTAATGATCAAATCGATGATCTAGAAGATGGTTTAGCACTCAAGCACGACGGCATACTCGTGAAAGACGGTGAACCTCAGGGTGTGGTGGCAAATAACGATAATATCTTGCCGTCTGATGATTTTCGATTCGATGCAACTGATAATACCGTGGATATATCAAATAATGTCATCTCAGAGGGAGATAACGTTACAATCGTTTACGCATACGGCTATGATTGGGAAGGTAATTCAGAATTCAGTCATTGGTCCTACATCGTCGGTATTAACAGCTTTTATTCACCGGATTACGATGATGGAACTCTTTACATAATAAGAACTCCGGCGGGAGAAATATTGAGGTACGAAGCAGCTATGGACGGAACAGACGGTCCACGAGCAAGGATCCTTTGGGATGAATTTAACTTCCTTGAAAACCCACAAGTTCTTTTTGTTCTTGTGGTTGTATTCGCATATTTGACATCTATGTTCCCTAAGAAATACTATTACGATTACAGAGATACTTATCCTGTAAAACACCAGAACAGAGCTGAGAAAAGCAAAGGAGTCCATATCTTAGGAACTCTGATGGTTATTGCATTATTCGTTTTATATTTCATACCGACCATTGGTAATTTCTTTGTTAGAGGTATAATATTGATCATCTTAGGGATATTAGCGTCGGTATTATCATTCGTTTTAGCTAAATACATATATTCAAGAAAGAAAAGCCAGATATCTGATGATATCCTTAACCCTCCGGTAGCTTCCACTGTCACATCTCAACCGACCAAGAAAAGAACCGTAAAGAAGAAAAAGAAAAAGAAGAAAAAGTCCCCCGATTCAAAGAAGATATACTGTGATTGGTGTGGAGAGTTCTTCACTATACATAAAGAACGAAATCTTATGACCGTGGTCTGCCCCGTGTGCAACAGAAGGCAGAGGATGCTTAAGGAAGGTTATAATTACCTTTTGTTGGATTCTGAAGGCAAACATTCCTATTCCATACTCACGGATTTTATCAAGGAGGGGTTGTCCGCTCTAGTCGTTACCACAAAGATCCCTTCGAAGGTCGAAGAGAAATACGGGGTCCGCAGGGCAAAGATCATGTGGCTCTCGGACCACACGTCATCTGAATACAAGGTACTAGACCCCAAGAGGATAGAGTTCGAAGTAACGAGAGCGTTAGTCAATTTCGCAAAAAACACCGATAGAGGGGTGATATTCATCGATGGATTGGAATATTTGATAGTAGAGAATGGTTTCGAGAAGATCTCCAAATTCATAAAGAAAACCACGGATATCTGCTCAATCAATGCGGTAACCTATATCATATATGTCAACCCGAACTCGCTTTCGATGTCAGAATTGAGTATAATGAAAAAAGAATTCGATCATACTGAAGATGTGAGAGATCCCAACTTCAAGAAGATAAAAGATACCCGCTGATCCGTTTTCCTATATGAGAATGGTTTTGTTCATCGGGTTCGCCATCTTCGATAAATTTGATTTTCTATATCTAATGTATCGAGAACTTTACCCACTACAAAGTCTATAAGATCTTCGATTTTTTTGGGTCTACCATAGAAACCGGGTGAGGCAGGGAGAACGATCACACCTGCCGAGGATAGTTTATTCATGTTGTCCAAATGCAGAGTGGAAAGGGGTGTTTCTCGGGGTACCAATATCAGTCTTCGCCCTTCTTTCAGCATAACGACCGCGGACCGGGTTATCAGGTTATCGGAAATCCCAGCAGATATCTTAGATAGCGTTGACATTGACGTGGGCATGATCACCATGGCATCATAAAGGCTGCTGCCGGAAGCCGGGGGTGCTTCCATCTGGTCCTGCTCAAAGTAATTATCCGCCATCTCAGCAATAATGCGGTAATCTTCTTCTAGTTCTATATCGATCAATCTTTTTGCGGACTCGGATATTATCAAATCGAATGCTTGTCCCTTCTCGGCGAGGACCTCCGCTGTCCTCTTTCCGTAAACCACTCCAGACGCTCCAGTTAGGGCCAATAATAATTTCATGTTATCATCAATACTTATACATGGTTTAAATAATTATTTAACTATAGTGCAGGACAAAATTTCTTTGCATCACGAAAGCCGCGCTTGACTGAAAGGAGGAATCAATTCCTCTGCAATCCCGTTTTATCCTCCACGATATATCCTAAGGTCTGATCACATGTCTAACTCCATGCGAGCGACTATGTGGGAAGTCCTGTTAATCAAGATGTAAAGAGCTACAAATGACATATCCGCCATGAATATCATAGCCAGCACCCCAAGAAAATAATCATACTGTATTACGTTGAATGGGTAGATTATCAGAAAGGCGCCGGTTATCAAGCATGCGATCAAAATAGTGTACATGGTTATTATATCCGGGGCACCGTTCACGCTCTCGTCGTAGTTAGGAAACTTAGCCGCTGCCCATATTCCGATGCCCATGAAAGCGAAGATCATAGCGAAAGAAGCAGCGACTGCGAATAGCATGAAATGTATAGGGTATCCGAGGATCAACGGCAGCGGTACAGCGATGAAAAGAGGAACGAAGGGGGAGTAGATCAATATACTCAGTGTTTTACCCCAAACGACATCCCTTTTGGATATCGGGAGTGTCATGAAAGTCCACATCTTTTTCCCGTCTCTACTGAAAAGCGTCAAGGAAGGAAGTACCACTTGGAGGATCACCCCCACGTATATCGTCATACCGATAAGTACTGGGTAAAATAACTTTTCTAGACCGAGACCAAGGTCGGGATTAGGGCCCAACTGATGATACATCACCAGGAGTCCTATACCGAGTACAGCGGATACACCGATGGTAGCGGGACTCTCTCTCCTGCGCCATCTTATCAGCATCTCCTTTTCTCCCATCCTCCTTATTGATCTTCTTATGTACTTGGGAAAGAAATCACCAGCATCGTGGAATCTGAACGATTTGTACGTTTTTGTGGTTATTCCGTATTTCCATGCTTCTGAAAATACTTTAGAACTCGTTAACAGAATGATGATCGATACTGATATCTGGATCAATACTGCGTAGGAAAACATGATGTAGTCAAGGTCAGCGTGCGTGACGAACCAAACGAAGGTGATATTTTGCCCGTAAAGGAAAAGGGCGGGTATCCTCCATTTTTTCTGAGGTATATACGTAAAAACACCTAGATTGAAACCGACCATTGGCGCGGCGATTAGCAGAAGGTAAAGGTGTGGAAAGAAGTATCTATCTATGGGGATATCTATGTTCATGACGGGGATGAGAAAAGCAACTACTGACATGGATATCGCGACGAGGAGCATATTGTACCAGAACACCCTCATCATCCTGGAAAGTTGAATATCTCTGGTTTTGATCGGTGATGTGAAGAGGTGTTTTAGGGTCTTGTTCCTGATAGTATTCTCCACTGTTTCCGATGAAGCCTTGGCCATTATGAAGAAGAAAAGTACGAATAGGATATCACCACGTGAAAGGGTCAGAAGAGGGTCTTCGAGCTGTGAAACGAACTCCGCCATCATCAGCATCGTCCCGAAACCGACGAGTAATAGAATGATGAACCATCCACCCATGATAGGGTGCTCAGTTAGCCTTTCTCTAGTGGTACGTTGGGATTTTTTAACCTCTGCTGAGAACAGCTCAATGATCGTTCCTTTCGTGCTTGATCACCTCGACGAAAACATGCTCGAGTGTTTTTGTCCCAGTTCTCTCCATGAGGTCCATGACCGAACCTTCAGCTATTATCCTTCCCCTGTCTATGATTGCGATTTTATCGGAAATCTCAGCAGCGACTTCGGTTATATGGGTGCTCATCAACACGGTTTTCCCGCTCTTTGCTAACTCGCAGATCCTATCTTTGATGTACCTGGTGAAACGAGGGTCTAGACCACTTGTGGGTTCGTCCAATATGAGGTTCGGTGGGTCGTGTAGGATCGCGTTGGCGAAAAGGACTTTTTGCTTCATCCCTTTGGAGTAAGATCCCATCTCAGAATCGATCACATGGTCTATCTCCATCTCGGTTGCAAAAGAATCTACATCGTTTTTAAGGATATCATCATCGATATCGCGGAGTGACCCCATCATCTCTAAAAATTCCCTCCCAGTAAGTCGGTCGTAAAGATGAGGCTGTTCAGGCATGTAGCCTATCCTTTTCTTCACTTCTATACTCTTCCTAGCTTCCAGCCCGTCTATACAAGCATAGCCAGATGTTGGTTCTAGCAGACCGGTTATTATCTTTATGATGGTCGTCTTACCAGCGCCATTGGAACCTAGAAGTGAGTAGATATCCCCGGGTTCAACCTTTAAACTCACGTTTGAGAGGGCTTTGAAAGAACCGTATCTTTTAGTTAGATTTTTAGTCTCTATCATCTCAGTTTCTGCTGTACCTTATAAAACCGCTGCAAGGTACTATCTCCACGCCTTCCTTCTCGAAGTTATCCAGCAGTAAGTTCATACCGAGTGAATCGCTTGCCATGTGTCCCGCGATAACGTAATTAAGATGATGTTTTTCCGCTTCCTTTCTGTGCTCTTCACTGAGGTGCATACCGATTATAGTACCTACACCTGAATCCGCCATCTTTTCATAGGATTTCTTGGAACCTTCCGTGCCACCAGTCATCTCCACGACGACCTTTCCCGCACTCCTGTCCTTATCTCCTATGAGTATGAACGGACCGTCTCCATGCTTCCTGCCTTCGTGATACTCCGGGACTTCGTTCAGCATATCCAGGACATCTCCGACCTTATCGAAATCATCCCCTTCTATCTTCTTTCGTAGGAACATGTCCACGTGGTTGTCAGCTGGCGTGTGAAGGCAGATCATCGGTATGTCCAGCAATTTTGCAGCGTCCACAGACTGGTTGCTGTTGGCGCCTTTTATCTTCCTTTTAACCTCGTTGATACGCTCGTCCATCAGCGATTCCGCGATGTTGATGGGAACGCCCCATTCTTCCAGAACGTTCTTCTGAAGGTGCATGACTCCGTGAAGTTTGTTCAAACCTATACCTCTAGGATGATGCCCTATGATAAGGTCTATCTTTTCTCCTTTCTCGCTTAACCGGTCAGCCAGTAAAACTTCTCCAGTTGTGATATCTATACCCGCCAAAGCTCTATTTACCTCGACATCGTCGGCACCGTAGAGGAGTCTAGAGTCGTCGAAGGGATTGAACAATCTATCCGTGTCAAAAACTTCTTTGTCCTTGCCTTCCAACTTTTCGTATTCCTCTTTCTCTTTTTCTATGACCTTCTTAACTTCCTCTTCTCCCCTTGGGTCGGCTTCCATGCCCTTTTTTATCGCTTTTTCGTAGAGTTCTTTCAGTTTCATGGTAACAATAGTATTTGAAACAGCACCCTATTATAATTTTTTCCTAGATAACAAGAAATTGAACTAGAGGCCGTAATGTTCGACGGCGCATGAAAACCCGTCATCAAGGCACGAGGTAGAAACAAAATCTGCGGCTTCCTTCACATCCTCGGGCGAGTTCTCCATAGCCACACCGATACCACAACCTTTTATCATGTCCAGATCCACATAATCGTTACCTATGGCCATAACGTTCTGTAGTTCGATATTTGTCCTTTCGCAGACCAGTTCTACTGCTTTCAACTTGGATATTTGGCTTGGATAGATCGTCAGCGCCACCCATTCACCCATATAGTTATGCCTATGGGTTATCGTTTTATTTCCGTGATCCTTATTCACATATCTTTCCATGTCTCGCAGACCTTCCGCACCGTTTTTCTCCCTGTGCATCATGAAACTGATAGGCGGTCCGTCTTTCAATGCATCAACATTGTTTTCTACAAGATACGTGATGGGTTCTTGGACATGCGGGCCAACGGTCTGATCCCTTCTTTTCCTCCAGAATTTTCTCTCTCTGAAAACCGTAGTGAGTTCGTAAGAGTTCTCATCAGCGAAACTGGAAACTGCCCCCGCCGTGCTCTCATCCAGATGTGTGACCATCCAATCTTCGTGCCCGTCGTTTAGGTCCCATCGGGGTCCTACTACTCGTGCTCCGTTCATGCATACGACCGGATGGTCGAAAATATTGGTATCCTTCAATATCTCCGAAGATGAAAACCTCATCCTGGTGGTTGCGGGTACGACCGGTATACCCTTGGATAATAATCTATTTAGAGTTCTTCTATCACGCTGGCTCATCTCTTTGTTGTGAACCAACGTTCCGTCAAGATCCGTGGCGATCAGTTTAATTTCGTGCTCAGTCAATTCCCTCGACCAACCTTTACCATCCTTTCAAGCGGTTTTCTCGCCCTCTTCATCGTATCTTCGTCGAGAGAGACCCTCGGTTCCAGTGTTTCAAGTGATCTTAGAACTTTTTCAGGTGTGATCTTCTTCATGTTGGTACAAACGGGTTCTCCAGGGAATATGAAAGTTTTATCGGACACTTCTTTTCTGAGTCTGTGTCCCATCTCCCTCTCCGTTCCGATTATCATGAGTTTTGAAGGGGATTCCTTTGCTCGTTTCAAGATTCCAGCTGTTGATCCCACATGGTCAGCGATATCCACCACTTCAGGTCTGCATTCTGGATGGACGACCACCTCTGCGTCCGGATGCTCCTCTAGCAGCTCTTTTATCTGCTCTACAGTGATGTCATCGTGGGTAGCACAGTAGCCTTCCCACAGGTCGACTTCTTTATCATCGACGAACCTTTTGACATAATTGCCGAGGTTTCTGTCGGGTAAGAACAGAACTCTGTCCTCTTCTACACTTTCTACGACCTTAACGGCGTTGGAAGAAGTACAGCATATATCCGACTCCGCTTTGGTTTCTATATTCGTATTAACGTAGGAGACGACGGCGGTGTCCGGATGTTTTTCTTTGTAGGATTTTAACTCCTCGGTATCCACCATGGCTGCCATGGGACACCTGGAAGTCTTCTCTGGATGGATAACGACTTTCTCCGGGTTGAGAACCGCAGCCGATTCCGCCATGAAATCCACACCGCAGAAAACGACGTACGGTACGTCCATCTCACTGACTTTTTTAGCTAAACCGAAAGAATCGCCCACGTAATCCGCAGTGTCCTGGATCACACCTAGTTGATAATTGTGTGCCACCAGTACCAAGTCTTTTTCCTCTTTGGCAGCGAGGATCTCGTCTCTCAGAGACATAGATGCCCATCAAAGACTCCGATATAAACGTTTTTTGGATTGTTGGGTATGAAATTATTTATAAACAATAGTTAGATACACGATTGAATGATAGACGTATTGGACAAGAAACTCAGCCGAGAGAACATAAAACATTACGTTCTTCAGAGTATGCTGGCCGCCCTGGTCTTGTTCTTCGCATTGAACCTGCCTTTCGTGTCCGACGCGATCCTGATAGCCGCCATAGGTTCCACCGCTTTCGTCGCATTCGCGATGCCTAAAAAGGTGACAGCTAGACCACGGAACATCATCGGTTCTCATTTTGCCACCGGATTGATCGGCTTTTTGTTCGCCTGGCTGTATGTGTTGTTTTTGCCGGAGCTAGTCGCGGTCAGCTTGGGTTTAGGAGTGGCTATATTCGTCATGGTGGTCTTGGATCTGGAGCACCCTCCAGCAGGCGGTACAGTGATATTTGTAATCCTGACACCCAATATCGAGGCCTTCGCCATCCTCATGTTTTTAGCCACCTTGATGGCTGTGATATCATACCTTTTAAAGCCCTATCTCAAAGATTTGGTGTGATCGGACATTTTAACAGGCGAAGATTATATAAATAATGGACTAAATGGACTAGATGATACATTGAGTAGAAAGAAAAAAAACAATAACGAGGAGGTCGTACGAGTCCCTTATCCAAGACGGAAACAGGGACAGATGTTCGCCATAGCGGATAAGATGCTCGGCGGTGGAAGGATCCGCATCATATGCGAAGACGGTAAATCCCGTATGGGCCGTATCCCTGGTAAACTCAAGAAGAGGATGTGGATGAGGGAAGGAGACCTGTTGATAGTCAAGCCTTGGAGCTTCCAGGACGAAAAGGCGGATATCGAGTACAGGTATACAAGGACACAGATCAGCTACCTAAAGAGGAAGAACGATATCCCCAACGAAATCGATATCTTTTGAAATCGAAATTAAATTATACCTCTTTTTTAATCTACATCTATGAAAAGAAAGTTATTAGATATACTCAGATGTCCGAAGTGCAAGGGTAAACTTAAACTTGAAGTTGAAAAGGAGAACGACGAGATCCAGGAAGGCACTCTTTTCTGCAAAAAATGCGATATCACCTATGACATCAAAGAGGGCATCCCGGACATGATACCACCGGATTGATTTTTTATTTACCTACAGATAATCCATCTGTATATCCACCACTTCCGCACTATCCTCGGCTTCGCTGTACCTCTCTAGAGATTCTTCGTTGAGTTCCAGTAAATGTTCTCCCCACTTGAATTTAGATAATATCTCTCTAGCCTGTTCTTTCTCTCCTAAGATATAAAGTGCGGCCGCCAGTGCCTCCACCGTTGTCAACCTCATGGGCTTGCCGTAATTGACGGGGTTAACCGCGACCAAGTAGGGCAGTGCTCTACCGTTGTCGAACACGGGTATCTTGTCCTCCGCATCCGTCCAGGTGCAGTCAACCGCCTTTATTCCTCCTTTCTCCGCTCTTTCCCTATCCTCAGGAGAAAGAGCCTTATCGACCAGGGGAGTCAAGTAGATCCCCTTTCCACCGAGTCTGGACTCATTCTTCAGCTCCTTCACCAGCCCCTTCCTGAACAACTTCTTAGCGGTGCACTTTTTCGGGTCGCACTCTCCATGATCGTAAACGTACAGGTCCATCGTTCCAAATACGATGCCGGAGTCTAATAAATCATTCGCATAAACAGAAAGTTTTAAGAAAGCCCTGAACTATACCAGGTTGCCCGATGATGAGGAATCCAAAACTGACTCGTGATGATTGATGGGCAGTCTGATGGGCATTGGACGTGAATAGGATGGTAACGGCATTCGACCTTATTGGGAGCAACAAACCCCTGCAGAAGCACTGGATCAGGAGGATAGCAGCGTATATCATAGACTTTTTTATTTCCGTTGTGGTAGCCGTCCTGCTGTTCGGTGCACTTTCTTTGATGGCGTTCTTCGTTTTTAGTCTGACAGGTTCTTCATTGATACCCTTCGTTTTCGTAGCGGGTCTAGTACAGGTGTTCTACTCAGCTACCTTAGAATACACGAACCGAAGGACGATCGGTAAGATGCTTATGAACCTGAGGGTGGAGACACTCCAGTACGGCCTCGACTTCCACGAGACCATGATCCGAAATCTCAGTAAGATACAGGGACTTCTTCTCTTCCTCGACACCGTTGTGGGGATGGCGACTAACGGGGACCCGAGACAGAGATTTTTGGACCGAGTAGCAAATACCACGGTCATAAGCAAACACGAGCCCCACAGGGTGGAAGAGTTCTTGATGGGTCATCTGCGAAGGTCTAAGCCCTCTTCGGAAAAAGAAAACCAAAAGTAGATTTTTATGTACATCGCAGTGGATGACACGGATTCTAGACACGGCATGTGTACCACATATCTCGTCACAGAATTGATCAAAGAATTTTCCGAATACACATTTATCGGTCACCCGAGATTGGTCAGATTGAATCCCAACATACCTTGGAAGACCAGGGGGAACGGCGCAGTGGTCCTAGAGATAGCAGAGAAGGGAGCCATTGAGATAGAAACCGGTGACGTAAACGGACCTATCTTGTCCAAAGCTGAAATGGATGAAGACGTCGAAGTAAATAAGGAGACCGTCCTTCAGCGTGTTAAAAATGTAGTAAATAAATGGGCGGAACTCGATATCGAAGGTACAGATCCGGGTATCGTTATAGGAAGAGAAAAACCTCCTGTCGAGCTTTACTGGAAGACGGTAAGATGCGTGGTTAAACTAGAGGACGTGATCGATCTGTTGGATGCAGGAGACTTCACCTATCACGGATACGGCAATAGAAGAGGTCTCATAGGTGCATCCGCTGCATTATCCTGGGTACCCGAGGACTACACCTACGAATTGATCACCTACAGGCAAAAAGAACGTTGGGGGACGGAGAGGGATGTACCGGAACAGGACGTGATCGAGCTCGACAAGACGTTGATGAAAACGTTCGACAGCTACGACTATCAAGAATCCAGCCCCACTATCGCACCGAACTCTCCATGTCCAGTACTCTACGGAGTGAGGGGAGATGATTTCGTTGAATTGAAAAGATCATTGGAGATCATCGGAGGAGAAAGACCTGACCGATGGCTGCTCTTCCTGACGAACCAGGGCACCGATGACCACATAGTGGACTCGAAAATAACCGGAATCGAACCGTACCATTCAGTCCACACAATAGCTACGGTAACTTCTCATCCAAGGGTCATCGAGGGCGGACACGTTTTCATAGACCTAAAAAACGAAAAAACGGTGACTGCAGCCGCCTACGAACCGACTAAAGATTTTAGAAAGGTTATCCAGCGCTTGATACCCGGAGACACGATAGAGGTATGGGGCGGTGTAAGAGAAGAACCAGAGACCCTAAATATTGAAAAAATTAAGATCCTTCATCTTGAAGAAAAATACGAAAAGATCGGGAACCCATCATGTCCCAAGTGCGGGAAACACATGTCTTCGATCGGAAAGGACGCCGGGTTCAGATGTAAAAGATGCAGCACGAAGGCAGGGGAAAACGAGGTCGAGATGAAAAGAATAGAGAGGAAACTAAAAGAAGGTTTTTACGAAGCTCCAGTTACCGCCAGGAGACATCTTTCCAAGCCCTTGAAGCGCATGGATATATTATCTCAATAAAATGGATATTTTTAAATACCTTTGTTTTAATAACCACCTGTTATGACTAGACATGTAAGAGGGACCCACATATTGAACATTATAAACTATGTGAAGAACAAGAAGGGAGTACTGGGCGAGAAGAAGATGTGGGAAAAGATCGACGAAAAGAGAGGTAAACATGTGAAGAAGGATTACTCCACGGGCGAGTTCGTGGACTACGACTTAGTCATTGATTTTTTCGTAGTGGTCGATGAGCTCTTCGGTGAAGACGTATCGGAGACTCCAAGGAGTAGAGATATAGGCCGACATATAAGCGAAAGCCTCGGTCATTTCGAGTACCTCACACATGCGAAGGGACTCAAAGAACTTATCCAGAAGGCGGAACAAAATTGGGACAAGGTCTACGATTTCGGCAGGATCGAGTTGACCTCCATGGAGGAGGGTAAAGCAGTGATAAGATACTACGGTTTTCCTGAAAACAAACACGTCTGCAACTACTTCCAAGGCAGCTTAGAAAAGGACATGGAGATGCTCGACCTCGGAGGAAATATTGAGCACACGGCGTGCCCTCTAGAAGGAGACGAATACATCGAGTTCACTCTCACTTGGGAACCGAAGTAACTGAAGTAACCTCGACTTTTATCATCCTGGATAATACTTTTCTATCCATTTCTCTTCTATCCTCTTGAGATCTCTCTTCGGTATGATCGTTAAAAGCTCCCAGGCTAAATCCAGTGATCCATCTATCGTCCTGTCCTCATCTTCACCCTGGGCTATGAACCTTTCTTCGAATTCATCAGCGAATTTGAGGTATTTATTGTCCCTCTCACTGAGTGCCTCTTCACCGACCACGGCAACAAGATCACGGAGTTCCTGCCCTTCAGCGTAAGCGGCGTAAAGCTGGTTACTCACATCCGAGTGGTCCTCCCTCGTCCTCTCTTCTCCGATACCCTGCTGCATCAACCTGGACAGACTCCCACCTGGAGTTATCGGCGGTCTTATTCCCTTACGGTGCAGCTCTCTAGAGAAGACTATCTGCCCCTCGGTGATGTACCCTGTCAAGTCAGGGATAGGATGAGTGATATCGTCGTCGGGCATACTCAGTATAGGGATCATGGTTATCGACCCCTCCCTCTGGAGTATCCTTCCCGCTCTTTCATAGAGGCTTGCCAGATCGGTGTAGAGATATCCGGGATACCCCCTTCTTCCAGGGACCTCTTCTCTAGCCGCCGCTATCTCTCTTAGAGCCTCACAGTAGTTCGTCATATCCGTAAGTATCGTCAATACCTGGGTATCTTCTTCGAATGCCAGGTATTCAGCCGCCGTCAGTGCCATCCTCGGGATGATTATACGCTCGATAGCTGGATCGTCCGCTAGGTTCAAGAACAGAACAGCTCTTTCCAAGGCACCGGTCCTCTCGAAATCGTTGATGAAGAAGTTAGCCTCTTCCGATGTTATGCCCATTGCACAGAACACAACGGCGAACTCTTCTTCCTCTCCGAGCACCTTTGCCTGCCTGGCGATCTGTGCCGCAACGTTGTTGTGAGGTAGACCACTAGCGCTGAAGATCGGTAATTTCTGCCCCCGAACAAGGGTGAACATGGTGTCTATGGTAGAAACACCGGTCTGGATGAACTCCCTAGGGAACTCCCGCGCGGACGGGTTGATCGGGTCTCCGTTGATATCCCTTCTCTCGTCCGGGATGATGTCAGGGCTGTCGTCGATGGGTTCACCCACACCGTTGAACACCCTGCCGAGCAGCTCTTCGGAGACACCGAACTTCATCACCTCTCCAGTGAACTGCACGGAGGTATCTTTGGTGTCCAAACCTCGAGTACCTGCGAAAACCTGGATCACCGCTCTGTTGGATTCCGCTTCGAGAACCTGTCCCAGTCTTTCCTCACCGCTGGGCAGTTTGATCCTGGCTATCTCGTTGAAAGCCACGTCGCTGATCCCTTCCACCACCATGAGGGGGCCCGAAACTTCTTTCACGTTCTGATATTCAGCCCTTTTAGAGATATCTTCTGCCATGTTTATTCCTCCTCGATCAACTCTTCGAATTCTTTGTTCATCTCCATCTCGATATCGGAGAATTTTTCCTCGTAGTTCTTTGAAGAAACATAGGACATCCTGCTCAGTTTTTCAACGGCATCCATGTCGCTCAGATCTTCAACGGACACTTTCTTTTCGACCGCTTCCATACCCTTGTCGTGGAATTCCATCATTATCTCCAGCATCCTGAACTGTTTCTCCGGTTCACAGTAAGTATCCACATCGTGGAACGCATTCTGCTGTAAAAAATCCTCTCGTATCACCCTAGCTGCTTGTAGTGAGAACCTGTCCGAAGGTGGTAACGCATCCGGACCCACCAGTTGAACGATCTCCTGGAGCTCGGATTCCTTCTCCAGCAGCCTCATGCTCTCCTTCCTGAGCCTGTACCAATTTTCATTCACGTTTTCGCCCCACCATTCTTGCACTTGGTTTAGATAGAGTGAATATGACTTCAGCCAGTTGATAGCGGGAAAGTGCCTTTTATTCCTGAGCTCGACGTCCAGAGCCCAGAAGACCTGGGCTATCCTGAGCGTGTTCTGGGTCACGGGCTCTGAGAAATCACCGCCCGAAGGGCTCACCGCCCCGATAACGGATATCGACCCCTCTCTTCCACCGTGTACATCGCATATACCCGCTCTTTCGTAGAACGCCGCGAGGGACGAAGCCAAATAAGCTGGATACCCTTCTTCGCCGGGCATCTCTTCCAGCCTCCCCGATATCTCTCTGAGAGCTTCAGCCCAACGAGAAGTAGAATCCGCCATGAGAGCGACATTGTAGCCCATATCCCGGTAGTACTCCGCCAGGGTGATACCCGAGTATATCGATGCCTCCCTTGCCGCCACGGGCATGTTGCTCGTGTTAGCGATCAAAAGTGTTCTCTTCATCAGTGGCTCCCCCGTCCTTGGATCTTCCAACTCAGGGAAATCTCTGAGAACCTCGGTCATCTCGTTCCCCCTCTCACCACAACCGACGTAAACGACGATATCCGCGTCACTCCACTTGGCCAATTGCTGCTGGATGACTGTGTTGTGGAGAACCATCGGTGCGTTTCCTCCGACGAAGTTATGTGTGCCCGGGACCGTAAGATCATAAACATCCTTCGTCTCATTATTGATCTCTATGGACACGATGGGATCGGGGAGAAAGTGACTAAGATGGTTCTCTGCCATCTTTATCAAACCTTCGTCACCAGTCATGGAGGAAAACTTTTTGAACACGGGTAGACTCATATTCTCTTCATGGGTCGTGTAATTAGCTATTTTGATACCGCTTTCTTTGAATGTCTTTCTCGTCATCCCGCTTTCTTCAAATTTCTCTCTCACCAGTTCCGGCGATATGTCCACCGAATCAACCCCCCTGAAATGCCTTGTATTGTTTTGGAGATACTCCCTTATGACATCATATTTTATATGATCTATCGCAGTTTGTTTATAAAACTTTTCAAGCTCCTCACCAGAGATCCTTAATCTGTAACTTTTACTCACATTTGTATCCTTCGTAGATAGTCGAGGAGCGACGCCTATCCTCGTTAACGCATAGGTTAGATCACTCGCCATTTTCCTGCTGGAAGTGCATATCTCAGCTTCATATCGATTGAACCCTCCATCGGAGAGATAGTATCCTCTCAAAAAGGCTGCAATGACATCTTCTTCACTTGTGAGGATTTTCTTTGGGATATGACAACTTCTAGATTTATCATGTTCCGGAAAACCCAGGGAGACAAGAAGATCTCTCAGGGTTTTACAGTTGGCCTTAACCGAATTCACCGTGTTAGCCATCTCTCTTTCGGTTTTCACTCCAAAGATCTCTCTGATAAGATTTTCAACTCTGGACAGAAGTCCTTCATCATTATTATAAAAATGTACTGACGTAGGTTTGAGCGTACCGTCACCCAATAAAAGACCAAAAAGTTCTGCGAACCTATCATCAACTTTGGAAGGTACCCAGATAGGAGTGGATCTCCTCTCTGCTTTGATGTTCCTTATCTTGTGATCAACGCCTCCTTCATCGAAGATCCTGCATGCTAAGCTTATCCTCGGTCGGTTCCTTCCAAGAGCATATCCTGTCAAAAGATCTTCACTGATCTCCAACCTTTTTGCAAGCGCCTTTCTACTCCCGTATTCATCTTCGAGCTTTCGGACCAATTTAACGGTCATATCGAAGTCTTTGCCATAGACCCGCTTTTCGGGCAACAGCTCTTCTACATCTATTGTTTCCCTCTTCTCAATGTTGCTCAAGGGCAATTTTCTCGGTGCCAGTAGAGTATCACGCGGGTTTATTTCTCCTGCGGGCCTTTCGACTATCTCCATATCAGGAGTGAGTACGAACAGTTTATGGGCCGGGGTGAGTTCGACCTCTCGACCAGATCTAGTGCGGATCACAACGGTGGACTCTGTTTTCCCTTTGTAAAGGCACGTTGCTTGCTTTTTTACTAGATCTCCATCTTCCATAGAAATAACGTCTATGGGTCGGTTCAGTTCTATCAATACTTCGTGTTCTTCCAGACCGTCTTTTATCTTTCCTTGCTGCTTATACTCTTCATAGATGTCCTCTATAGGTTTTATAGAACCGTCAGCCAGGAGGACTGGTGTGTCGCCGGTAACGCACTTTCCTGTCCCGAACCCCCCTGGTATAGCCGCCGTCCCTCCTTTAGCTAGAGGGAAGAAAGTATCGAGCACACGCTGACCCGTTATAAGAAGTTCCATAGGGGCTTTTTTCTTCTCTATAGGTCGCCCTATTCTCACGGGCCATTTCTGCATCATCTTGATATCTTTCTTTTCTCCCCCGCTCTTGATGACTCCGATCTTTTCAGTGATGGTGTACTCTCCCTTCGGAGCGATCTCTTCTATGGTTCCATCCACCCCTGGAGGTACCATAACCCTGTGCTCCACGACGTTGGTCTCTTGAACCGTTCCGAGTATATCTCCTGTTTTGACTTCATCACCTTGATTTACCTTCGGCACGAACTCCCATTTCTTTTCCTTGTCAAGCGGTGATACTTCTACACCTCTCCGGATAAAATCACCTGTCTCCTCTTTGATGGATTCTAGAGGCCTCTGGATACCGTCGTAGATCTGCTGTATCAATCCAGGTCCTAATTCGACGGACAGGGGTTCCCCGGTTCTAACAACGGGTTCCCCGGGTCTTATACCACCGGTCTCTTCGTAGACCTGTATCGTTGCAACATCTTCTTCCAATTCGATTATCTCACCGATCAGACCCTCGTCTCCCACCTCTACGACCTCGTACATCTCCGCCCCTCGCAGGTTCTCTGCCTGGACGACGGGACCGGTTACTCTGATTATGGTGCCTTTTTCCCCCTCTTCAGGTTGGGATATATGTTCGATACTTATTCCAGCTTCATTTACCATGCTTACCTAGCTCCTTTTTAGTTGTTAAAAATAAGATTGACAGTATCATCATGATTCATCCTCCTGAGATGTTATATCTATACCGACGGCTCTCCTTATCTTGCTCTTTAGCGGATCTTCCTTCCCCTCTAACTTACCCCTTTCATCCGGGATCTCGACTATAACTGGATACACTCCTTTATCTTTTGTCAATCTATCCATCTTATCTTCGATACCCTTTGATATCCTCTCCGAGAGCAGTATGATTCCAACATCGGAAGATTCCACCAGTTTATCGATCATCTTGAAAGCTTCGTATTCGTTCTTTGGAGAATAGGTTTCATCCGCCCCTGCTAATCCAAGACCAAGTGCCATATCTTCGCTTCCAACGACAGCGACCTTCATCCTCACATTTCTCCCTCCATAACGAGCATATTATTCATCTTGGCAGGTTTTACTCCCTCGATAAGGCCTCTAGCGATGATCTTGATGTTCCTGAGCTCGAATTCCTTTCCAACCATAAATTTGAGCATCGGTCCGACGCTCAGAACGTACTGTGACATCATCTCGTTAGTTATCTGGAGGAGTGAAGAGTCAAGGTGTTTTTCCAGCTGGAAGTCATCCTTGGAGACCCCCTCCTTTCTGATGCCCCCGTACGATGTACCTTCCAATTCTACAAGAGATTCTTCGATATCTTTAGAATCCACCATGTTCTCCAATTTCCACCTCTCAAGCTCCCTTCCAGAGGGCAATAAAGAGTTCTTCAACAAATCCCTGTCCACATCTTCTCTCAGGCCTCTGAATATGATCTTCATGTTCAGTATGTCAGTGTACTTACCGAAGAAGTACTTGATAGCGGATCTGTCTTCTGGAGGGACCTTCAAAACGGCCTTTTTCAATCTACCATATGCGAATTTGTCCAGTTCAGAATCTAGCTGGAAGAAATCTCCCGTCCATTCTTGACCGCCAATCACCTCACTAAATTCAGTGCCCCGTAGAAGCGCAAATACCTCCTGGATGTTCCGGGCATTCAGCATCTCGTCGATGAGGGTTTCGTCCACTATCTTAACTGGCACCACGGAATCCCTGATCTCTTCGTCGGGCACACCTTTGGCTTTTGACTTAATCATCTTCTTCAACATCTTAACGTCGTACTTGTTCATCCAAGCGTCCGCGAATGGTCTAGTTGAAAGTGGGCTAGCCCTGAACGTCTCTTTCATATATTCCAGGGTCCTTTCATCAAGGAAATTTTCGATATCGTCGATATCACCCCATGATTCCTTCGGTATCTCGTACCCGTTGGATTGGAGTTGATTCAGCAGCTCGTTGGTGTTGCGCCCCTCTATAAGGGGGTCCAGAACTTCTTTCTTAATAAAAGGTGTACCGTGTGCCCTGAACTTCGCATTCGGATAGGTAAAGTTAGCTATGGAAACAAGCGTCTGGAAATAGCTCATCACCAGGATAACGACCACCATCAGTGAGATCCCGACTATAAGTAAGATCAGGTTGGTGAATCCTAAGGTACCTACGAGTGCGTCTATCAAGTGCTATCCACCTCGAAAAGTATATCCGATATCTCCTTTCGCAGTTCTTTCTTTCTTCTTTCTAGATTCGCCTCGAATGTAAGGTCTATGGCTGCACCCACGGGGGAAACCGCCCTGATTCCACCTATCGTCTTTAGTCCGCTTTCAACCTCCGCGGAGGGTGCGATCTTATCGGTCAATTCTTTCACTATGGAAGCACTCTTTTCGCTGCACTTGATAGTTATTTCATCCCCGAGCACATCCACCGCTTTACCTATCGATTTTCTCAAGTATTCACGGTACTTTTCGGGATCCGTACCAGCAATCTCTTTTTTAGCTTCTTTGAAGACCTTGTCCATCATCTGTTCTCTGACCTCGAGCTTTTTCTTCTTCGCTTTGAGTTTTGCCTGGGATACCATGCGGTTGTACATTATCTTGATCTCTCTTTCTCTGTTCCTCTCGATCTCGTTGAGCTTTCGTTCCGTCTCCTTTCGGATCTTCTCTGTTTCTCTCTCCGCTTTCTTCTGCTCCCTCTGTTCGATATGCTTTATCTTTGCTTTCAAGTCTTTATTTATCCTTTCTATTATCTTTTCGACCGACATGTTACCCCCTCATAAGAACCCCATATACATCAATACCATTATCGCGATCAACAGCCCGAAGATTGCAAACGTCTCCGACATCACGCTGAATATCATCCCTCTAGCAAAGGTCTCTTCCCTCTTCGCAACTGCGGCAGTGGCTGAAGCCGACGTGATCCCCTGACCAACTCCGGATATACCGGCAATACCTATGGATAGACCCGCACCGACGGCTGCTATACCCATACCGAAGGTAGCTGTAGCCTCTCCTCCTAGGAATCCACTGAAGAGCATGAGGAGTATAGAAACAAGGAGTCCGTAGATAGCTTGAGTTTCCGGCAGAACCGAGAATACCATGCTTCTTCCAAACATGTCGCTATCCTCGGCTATCGTGGCTATACCACTTGCTGCCGCGATCCCCTGCCCGATACCTGACAGCCCTGCTATACCGACGGCTATACCGGCACCTACACCTATCAAACCGATGGGTACGGTGATGGAAGCGGTTCCGCCTATCACATTGCTGATCAGCAGGAGGAGTATTGCGATCAATAAACCATAGATCGCCTGGGTTTCCGGTAGAACCGAGAACACCATGCTCCTGCCGAATATCTCTTCCTTCTCCGCGATGCTTCCTATCCCGCTTGCTGCTGCGATCCCTTGGCCGATACCTGAAAGTCCGGCTACACCGACCGCGAGTCCTGCACCTATAGCTAATAGTCCGATGGCATAACCACCTTCGCCTATCATCATATCCTTGGCGGAGCTGCCCATAAGACCTGTGAACAGCATGAGTAGTATAGCGACCAGCAATCCATAGATCGCCTGAGTCTCTGGTAGAACGGAGAATATTATCGACTTGCCAAAGAGGTCTTCCTTCTCAGCAACGCTGCTTATACCTGCGCTGGCGGCGATACCCTGTCCGATACCAGATAGCCCGGCGATACCGACGGAAAGCCCGGCCCCGATGGTCACGACTGCGATACCCAATCCAGCATCACCAAGTATCATATCGTTCACTCCTGAGCCCATGAGCCCTATGAACATCATTATGAGTATCCCGACGAGCAGTCCGTAGATCGCCTGTGTCTCTGGCAGGACCGAGAAGACCATCCCCTTACCGAACAGCTCGTCCTTCTCACCGTAGGCGCATATGCCGCCCGATGCAGCTATACCCTGCCCGATAGCGGATAATCCCGCGATACCTACGGCAAGTCCGATACCGATCGAAGCGATACCGACATTTGTGGGAACGTATCCTTCACCGGATAGAGTTTTCGTGAATATCAACAGTAATACGGCGGTGAGCAGTCCGTAGATCGCTTGTGTCTGGGGCAGCACCTGGAAAACTATACTCTTACCGAATTTTTCGGGTTTCTCTGCTATTATACCGGCTCCGGCAGCCCCGGCGATACCGACACCGATGCCTGACCCCATACCGGCGATACCGACCGCTAGACCGGCGCCTAGGGCGGTTAGATATGTCCCCCTCTCGTCCAATTCGATATTCAGGATAACATGATCCTCGTAGATCATATCTCCCTGAGATACAGTCAGATTCACCCTGTATTTTCCCTCCTTATCGTACTCGTGCCAGTAAGTTCTATTCACAGCCGTCGATAGTTCGACTTCTTCTTCGCCGATCACAGTCCCCTCGCCGAACTCCCAGGTTACGTTCACAACAGAATCTCCGCTGATGTTTCCATACGTGGAGATAGAGAAAGATATCGACTCGTTGTTCTTATCTTGGTAGTTAGTTATCATCACCGTTGTCTCGTTACCAACATCGGCGCCGTCGACCAGGATATCTATCTTACCCTGGGAATTTGCCATCTGGGCGCTGGATGTGCCCATCAACGCCATAGATCCCAAGAGTAAGATCAACAATAGAACGGTCGATATGATGCCGATATTTCGATACCTTTCTTTCATTTTTTCACGTCCTCTAATTCAGTATAGATCCTATCCGGTTTGAACGGGGTGAAAGGATCTCCTCCACCGCTGTAAAAATATCCGAAGAATTCAACGTACTGTAATCTTAAAGAGTGAACGAAGGAACCCAGTGCTTGAAGCACCGCGTTTATCAAGTGTCCTCCTAGGAGGACGAAGAATCCCAGTATGTAGAACGGGTAAGAAGGGTTCGCGAAGGCGGACCCACCCAGAAGCAGTAGGAGAACTCCACCCAAAAGGAAACGTTTTTTCTTCTTGAGATGCCAGTTCAATATCATCACTCCACCACCCGCTACGAGTATCAACGCTAGTATCGTGGTCATCTGCGATGCTGCCACCAGGTTGGTTATAACGTTGACAGTGAGTGCGATCCCTCCGGTAGCCAACCCGAGAGCCAGTATCCTCGTGAATGATAGCAGATCGCCTATGAATCCGGTTATCTCGAAGAACGAAAGCCCCTTGGCCCTTACAACGAGCAGAGCTAGGCCGGCTATAGTCATCACTCCAGCGATCATGTACACCGTGCTGGAGAACGTGAACCACTTGAACAGCATTCCAGTGAGCAGTATGAACGCACCCGGCTCTAGAAGCCACCAAGATACGTTCTCTATGATTATATGTTTGTAATCCCTGCGCTTGATATGCTGTACTAGGGATAGAAAGATGCCTAGATTGATGTAGATAAGACCGATGACCAGCGAAGTGAGTAGAAGGATAAGCGGCCCGTCACCTTCCAAAGTATTCAAAAATACCGGGGGATAGATGCCCAGACGACCGAGCAGGTTCAGATGCTCACCCTTGTTCGGACCGAAATATCCTCCCTGAAGAATACCGAATATAACAGTCGATATACCTGCTGCAAGGAGTAAAAATGAGAAATCTCTGGTCCCCTCTTCCACCCTGCCCACGGTTTTTAGAAGTATCAATCCCGTCGCTACGATGAGTGCCCCGTAGATGGCATCACCCAGCATCAGGCCGAAGAATACCACGAATGCAGGTGCGATAATTATAGTCGGATCGATCTCATCGTACCTGGGGGGTGCGAACATGTTGGTAAGAAGCTCGAAGGGTTTGATCATCTTTGGGTTGTCCAGTGAAACCGGAACTTCATCCGGGTCCTCGGGGTCTTCCTCGGAAACGAAGGCACATCCACGGGATGATTTACTTACGATCTCTTTGACCTCCTGGACCTTCTTCGACGGAGTCCAAGCTTTGATTATCGAAGACGAATCTGTCATCCCGAATTTCTGTTCCACCTCCTTTTTGCTCTTGAACTCGTCTATTTCCTCTTTTAAAACAAGGAAATCCATCTCTTTCGTATTTTTCAGATCCTTCAATTCTTTTATTATGTCATCTCTCTTGTCTTCGAGCTTCTTGATATCCAACTCGAGTTTCTGCAGCATCTTCTTGGGGCCCCCCTTCATCCCATCCAGAGAAAAAGGCCTAGCATCACCCAGTCTGATGGCGCTGTCCAATTCGTTCTTCTTTCTGATATAGGTACCGGCTATGATCACGTACCCATCCTCTTCACCCTCGGCTTTTTCTATGTGTTGATAAACCGGTTCTACGTTGGAGACGGCCTTCTTGAATTTAGATGGATCAGTTGTTTTTCCAACTCTAAAAACGGTGTAATCCGACTCACCAAAATGTCCCAGGTCTATGTCCAAAGAGGAGATAAACCTTAGATCTTCTACTTTGGAGCGGTAGTCTTCTATTTTGTCTAGAACGGAATTGAGTTGTTCGTCCAGTTCGAGTACCCTCTTACCGCTCTCTTCCAGCAAGTCCTCAGCCTCTTGGAAGATGACATCGATGGCTCTCTTTTTTCTCTTCACCCTTTCTATCTCTTCCACCTTGAGAAAATCCGTCATGCCCTCTTCTTCTGTTTCCAAGCTGTTGAACACATCGAGTATGGAGGAGAATTTCATATCGAAGTTCGTACACTTACCCACAATATCAGGGATAGATCCCTCATCAACCAAGTCTAAAACGTTCCTATCCCTATCGACATCAGATATTTCTATAGTCCCAGATCGATGAAGTGCGTCCATAACATCTTCTACATAGTCATCGTGGACGATGATGGTGATATCCTTCATCCTCTCCGGGAATAGAATCTTCATACCTCCTCTAATCTAGAGATCACATGTGAAACTGCTTTCTCTATGTTATCATCAGTCTTATCTTTTAACCGCTGGACCTCGGTTTCCCCTTTTTTCTCTATCTCTTCCACTTTCCTCTCCGCCTCTTCCTTCTTCTCCCCTTCCCTTTGATCTAGGTTTTCCTTCAAAGAGAATATCTCATCCGCTTTTTTCTGCTCGGCTTCCTCTATCTCCCTCTTCAACTGTTTCTTTGCCTCATCCTGCGCCTGCTCTATCTTCTTGACTGCTTTTTTCTCTGCGTTCTTTATCTTCCTTATCTCGTCCAATGCCAAGGGAAAAACCTCCTGGAGGTGTGGATGTACCGGTTCTGGGTTTTCGGGGACATTCATCGATAAATATTACAGATATAAGATTTTTGGTGAGTTTTAGGGCCGTGGTCACACGTTTTGTATTTCGAATCGAAATTTTATATTTGAACAACCTTCAAATACGTTCTGACACGATTTTTACTGTGATGAAGGTATTATTAGTGGATGACGACACAGCAATATTGGAACAAACCGACCTGTTCCTAAAGAAAGAGATACCAGCGATCGAAGTTGAACGGGCGGGCTCGGTTGAAGAAGCTATCTCTTTCATGATGAAGGAGGATATAGACTGCATCGTATCCGACTACAAGATGCCCGATAAAAACGGACTGGAGCTTTTAAAGATCATCCGGCGTGAAAGTTTTCGAACACCTTTCATAATATTCACCGGGAAAGGGAGGGAAGACGTAGCCATCGAAGCTTTGAACCTGGGTGCGGATAGGTACATTCAGAAGGGAGGAGACCCAAGATCACAATTCTATGTGTTAGCCCAAGCGATCAGGCAGGAGGTCAAGCACAGAAAGACGAGCCAAGAACTGGAGAAGAAGGAGCGGATGTATCGGATGATCGCTGAGAATCCATACGATATGATAACATTGGTAGACCTGAATAAGGACAAGATCATCTTCATCAGTCATGCTGTAGAGAAATTATTGGGATACGAACCCCATGAGATGATCGAAAAGCCCTTCTTCGAGATGATACATCCAGATGACGAAGATGGTATAAAAGAGATGATAAAAGTGAAGCACAAGCAGGGTTTTACGGAGGGCACATTTCACGATAGGATCTTGAGTAAGGGAGGAGACTACAAGTGGATAGAAAATCGTTTTCGTTTGATCATGGATGAAGAAGATGACCCACATATGTTGTTGATAGTTTCCAGGGATACGACGGATAGGAGATATGAAGAAAAAAATGTCGAAAAGTTGATGAACAAGTACAAATCCGTCTTCGATAACAGCTGGACGGCGATGCTGTTGATAGAGGAGGATAAAACGGTATCTTTGGTCAATGAGAAATTCGAGGAGATATCCGGATACAGCAGGGAAGAGATAGAAGGGAAACGAAGATGGACGGAATTCGTCCATGAAGAAGACCGGGAAAGGATGGTCCGCTATCATGATAAAAGGAGAGAAGACTCGGACACCGTTCCCAAAGAGTACGAAGCGAGGCTGATCCATAAGACCGGTGATGTGGTGTGGTTCCGGATAAATGTTGATATGATACCCGGAACGGAAAAGAGCGTTTGTTCTATGTTGGATGTAACTGAAAAGAGGCATCTGAAAGATGTTCACGATGGGTTGATGAAAAGTCGTCATTTTGGCTTCGTTATAATACAAGATGGCAAGATAGTCAAATTCAATAGAGGTATAGAACGATTATCGGGGTATACAGCCGATGAACTCGATGAGAAGGATCCCTTGGAATTTATCCCTGAAGAAGAGAAAAATAACATCGAACCCCTGGTGAAGGACATGCTGAGAGGGTTAAGATCGGAACCCTTCGAACACGAGTATTTGATGAAAGACGGTGGAGCGGGTTACGTCTTGGAGCAGATCATACCCATTGAATATCGAGGAACAAAAGCTGCCATGGTGATCTTGATAGATATCACTAACTTTAAGCAGATCGGTACGGCTTTAGCGGAAAGTGAAAAGGAATATGAGATGATACTGGAGAACACAAATGATATAATCTTCTCCTTGGATAAAGAAGGAGATATAATATACATATCGAATGCGGTTAGACAGTACGGCTTCGACCCCGACTTGATGGTCGATAAAAAGATCATAGATTTTGTACATCCAGATGATAAGGAAAGGGCGATCGAAGAGTTCAGGAAAACCGTCGAGAAGAACATCGATTTTCAGATAGATATGCGGATGGTCGATACCCATGGAAATATAGTTCATGTTGAAGAATATGGAAAGCCCATCATAGATCAGGGGGAGGTCGTGGGAGTGACGGGGGTCATCAGAGATGTATCGGATAGAAAGAAAGTGAAGGAAAGGGTGGATATGCTACATTCCCTGCTGAGACACGATGTCAGGAACAAAACACATGTGACCTTGGGATACCTGCAGCTCATGGAAGATCTAGAACTGCCTAGAGAAGCAGAGGATTATATCTCGAAGATGAAAAAGAACATAGAGAAGAATCTAGATATAATAGAGAAGGTGAGAGCCCTTAGGCGGGCTGAGGAGGAAGATTTGAGGGGGATGGACTTGAGAGCTAGCTTTAATGAGGTAGATCTACATTCGAGGTCGATGATCGAAGATGAGATGAAGATCGATATCTCCGACATCGAGGAGTGTACCGTTAAAGCGAACACCCTTCTAGACCAGTTATTTTCCAATCTGGTCGAGAACGCAATATATCATTCCGATGGAAGTCTAGTGAGGATATGTGTTGGCTGTGGGGAAGATGTGACCGTGATAATAGAGGACGACGGCGTGGGGATACCAGACGATAAAAAAGACATCATCTTCGAAAAGGGTTATACGACTGACACGGACAGAGGAACAGGTCTGGGATTATTCCTTGTGAAGAACCTGATAGACATATACGGGGGTGATATCAAGATCGAAGACTCGGACCTCGGCGGTGCCAAATTCATCTTAAAATTCCAGCGATGGGACTGACTAACCAACATACGAATATAGTCGAGAGGGACAGTCTGGCATGATAAATAGGTGATAGGTTTATATAGCGGGAGGTAGAAATTAAATCGGGTAAAAATGAAGGTGTTGCTGGTAGACGATGAAGAGAAGTTCTTGGATCAGACCAAGATATTCCTTGAAAAGATTGATTCACAATTGGATGTTTGTACAGCCCCTTCACCAAGTTATGCTCTAGAAAAATTAGATGTGGAAGATATCGACATAGTCGTTTCTGATTACAAGATGCCAGAGATGGATGGACTGCGGTTGTTAAGAAGGATCAGAGAAAAAGATACAACGGTACCATTCATCATGTTGACCGGCAAAGGGAATGAAGCGGTAGCCATAGAAGCTTTAAATCTCGGAGCGGATCGATATTTTCGGAAAGCTGGGAACCCTAAAACCATATGTGATCGGTTATATCATGCGATCAGCCAGATTGCTTGTATGGATGTCACAAATGTTGAACCTTCAGGCGATCAATACAGCGCCATCTTCGAACACGCCCACGATGCTATCTTCATAATGAAGGGCAACAAATTCATCGACTGTAATCCAAAGGCAGAGGAGATGTTCAACGCTCCCAAAGAAGAGCTGGTCGGGACTACACCGTACAACGAGTACTCCCCTGTGAAGCAGATCGATGGAACACCATCGGATCGACTAGCTAAAAAGAAAATCCAAGAAGCCTACGAAGGAGAATCAAAATTCTTCGAATGGAGGCATCAGAGGAAGGGAGGTGACGAATTCTGTGCTGAAGTATCTCTCAATCGATTCGAAAGTGAGGGGGAAGAATATCTGATCGCTATCGTAAGAGATATCACGGAAAAGAAAGATGCTGAGAGAGAACTGTTGGATTCTAAGAACACATACAGCAGTATATACGATACGATGCTGGAACTTTCAGAGACCAACGACCTGCAGTTGCTGATAAAAATAATCGTTGACAAAGCCACTGAATTACTCGATGCCAACGACTGCGCGGTGTATCTTGCCGATGAAGAGAAAAATGTTTTCGAACCCATCTATTCTAATCATCCAGAATATTGTGATGAGATTTTATCCTTCAAGATACCTTTCGGTAAAGGTTTGACGGGTCACGTATACGATGAAGGTGAACCTATCAAATTGAATTACGACGAAGAAGACCCCTATTCGATACACATACCCGGGACGGATTCCAGGGTAGACGAAAAAGAATCGGTCCTGTCCGCCCCGTTGTTCCAGGGAGACGACGTGATTGGAGCACTAACTTTGGGCAAAGAAAAAGAAAAGTTTTGCGAAAAAGACATGGAAAAATTGATGATATTCGCAAAACAAGCTGAGTTGGTGATCAAAAGGGGAGAGTTGATCGAGGAATTAAAAGATTCAAAGAAACGTATATCAAAGAATAAAGACCAGATAGAACGTCTACTAGAGTACGCATCCAAACTTCAAAGTGCTTCCGATGAACAGAAAATTTACGAGATCACCGTTAAAGCCACTGAAGAGATACTGGAATACGATATATGTGTTGTACACGAAGCTGAAGATGATAAATTGATCACAAAAGCAGTATCTACTAATATACCCCACAACGGATACCAAGACCTACCGATACAAGGAAGCCTTGCTGGGAAAACCTATAGGACCAAGCGATCTTATATCAGTAGCGATATCTCCAAACTAGACGAGGTCAAACCCGCTCTGAACGATTACAAATCCGTCATCAGCATACCTATCGGCGACTACGGAATATTCCAGGCAATATCGACCGAGAAAGAATATTTTGATGAAAATGATCTAGAAACAGCGGAATTATTGATATCTCACACAAAGGAAGCATTGAATAGGGTCCATTATCAAAAAAATTTAGAAGAGAGTGAGGAAAGATACAGAAGATTGGTGGAATTCTCACCGGATGCCATCGCCGTGCACAAAGACGGTAAATGCGTTTTTATCAACCGGGTTGGTGCTGAATTGCTAGGATTCGATGACCCCCGGGATGCAATAGGCACCCCCATAATGGATATCGTACACGAAGAATATCGAGAGGGGGTCCAAAAAAGGATAGAAAGGATGAAGGACGAGAGTGAGGAGATACCCATATCCGAGCAAAAGTTTTGTCGGGTCAGCGACGGTGGATGTATCGACGTAGATGTGGTGGGAGCTCCAATCAGGTACGAGGGCGAAGATGCTATACAAGTGATATTCAGGGATATTACCGAACGGAAGGAGGCGGAGGAAGAACTCAAGAGATACAAAGACCATCTGGAAGAGTTGGTCGATGAACGCACCGCTGAACTGCAGGAACTCACCGATCACCTCCGTGCTTTCACACACTCCGTAACTCACGATCTCAGAGCACCCTTGAGGGCGATGGAAGGGTTCAGTGAAGCACTCCTTGAAGACTATTCACCGAAACTAGATGAGACCGGAGAACGCTACGCAAAGAGGATCAGAGACGCTGCGGAAAGGATGGATATCCTGATCAAAGATCTCTGGGAATACAGCAAGATAACCAGTAAGGATATGGAGCCCAGGGTGGTAGAGCTGGATTACGTGGTCAAAGAAGCGAAAATGAATCTAAAGACGAAAATCGAGGAGAAGGGAGCGGAGATAGAGGTCCAGGAAGATCTACCATCGGTAATGGCACATCGATCAATCATGGTTCAGATAATGACGAACCTGATCTCGAATTCAATCAAATTCGTTGATGATGATACTACACCACGGGTGAAGATATATGCTGAGGAGAAGGAAGGTAAAGTCCGTTTATGGGTGGAAGACAACGGTATCGGAATAGAGCCGACCTATCAAGACAGTATCTTCGAGATGTTGACGAGACTGCACGGTATCGAGCAGTATCCCGGGACCGGGGTGGGATTAGCCATAGTAAAAAGGGGCGTCCAAAGGATGAGAGGTGAAGTCGGACTCGAGTCCGAAAAGGGAGAAGGCAGCAAGTTCTGGATAGAGCTCAAGAAAGCATGACATAACCGATTCAAGCGGTGTCCGATTTTCTTCCAGCTGGATAAAACAGGGATATTATGAATAGGAATGCAAGGATGATCGCTGATATCCAGCTCACAAGAAGCATGCTGTCTGGCAGTGTGATCGTGCTGAGAGCGATATAGATCAGAAAGACGAGGAGGAGTATGCTCACTATAGTAAGGAAAAGGGCAGCGGTCTCTTTACGATCTTTGTCCCAATCTGATAAACCATTCGGGTATTGTACCCCGATGTAGATCATAAGGGCGAACAGAAGGATCACTATCGACCATAGTGGATTAACGTCAAGACTGAGTAGTATGATGAATCCGATAACCGACATTATTATCATGAACGTGTCTTTCATCTATCTATACCTCTTTTTAGTGAATTCACTGGAAGATCTGACCATATCATCTTTTAGAGAAGGCTTAGTATCCTTGATCGCATCTTCTAGTAGTTTTTGTGTGACGATCGGTTCTTCTTTCTTACTCAATGTCACCGCGTTTATCTTTGCCTCCTCGACGGCACTCTTGATGTCTTCGGATGTGTAACCCTTCGTCATCCTAGCCGATTTTTTGAGATCTACATCCTTAGACGTTGGTATGGACCCAAGGTGTTTCTTGAGTAACTTATACCTGCGGTTGATATCTGGATGTGGTATATAGATCAGCTTTTCGAAACGCCCTCTTTCGAATAATATCTCTCTGAGATCAGATGGATAATGGCTGGTAGCAACAAGGGCGAGATCTTTGGTCATCTTGATGTCCTCCATCAGATGTACGAGTGAAGAGAAGGCGAGTTCGTCCGTGTGACCCAATATCGAATCACCGGTGCCCGCAAGGTCCTCGAGCTCTGTTATGGTGATTACCGCTGGAGCCATATCTCTCATCTCGTTGAACAGCATCTTGATGACGCCTCTTCCTTCCTCGTGGATGATGTCTCTCAACTCTCTGCCTGAAACCACCCTCATGGGCAGACCGAAGTCGTTAAGAGACGCCTTGATCAGAGATATCTTACCACAACCTTTGGGCCCGTAGAACAGCACATTCTTGGCACCAGATATATCGAACTTCTCTACTGCTTCCGATTTAGTCAATGGATACAATACGTGGTTCTTGAAAGTGCTTTTCTGCTCTTTGAGATTCGGTATCTCCGAGAGGGTGACCCCTCGATCGATCTCAGGTTTCTTGAATTCGTGGATTTTCCTTTCGTACTTCTGCCTGGTTCTCTCGTACTCCTCTTTCATGGTCGGAGTTATACTGGGAGTCATATGCCTTAGTACGTTGTTGAACACCTTCATATCTATAGGCTTCATTTCACCGCTGTCCAGTGCATTTCTCATGGCCTGGGTAGCCGCCTCTTTAGCTAGATTCGCTATGTCCGCCCCGGAGAATCCTTCTGTCTTAGCAGCAATCTCGTCCAAGTCTATATCCTTGGATAATGGCTTATTTTTTAGATGTATCTTCAGGATCTCTCTTCTGCTCTCTTCATCCGGTGTTGGTACGTAGATTATCTTGTCGAATCTACCAGGTCTCAAGAGTGCTGGATCCACCATCTCCGGTTTGTTCGTAGATCCAACTATGATTATGCCCTCTGCACGGTCCATACCATCGACTTCAGATAGTAGAAGCGAAAGTAGTCTCGGTGTCACGTCGTCGGTGGCGTACATATCCCTCTTCTTGGCTATCGTGTCGATTTCATCGAAGAAGATGATGCAGGGTTTTCTTTTCCTTGCAACCTTGAACAATTTCATTATCTTATCTTCGCTCTCACCGTACCATCTGGACATGACATCACCGCATTTCACGTTGATCATCTCCACATCGAGTTCAGTAGCTAGACTCTTCATGAGCATGGTCTTACCGCAGCCTATCGGTCCGAAAAGGAGAACACCTTTGGATGTTTCTACACCGAACTTCTCCGATATATCGGGGCGCAGGAGGGGGATAAGTATCGATTCTTTGACCTCTTCCTTGACCTCGTCTAGTCCACCTATGTCATCGAATGTCGTCTCACCGAGGTCCGTCATCTCGGCTATACGGGTACCTACGTCCGTTATCCCCAATTTATTCCTGTAATACTCGCGGAAAAGACTTTTCGTCATATATGCAACGCCTTGTGCTGTGAGCACGAGTAAAATGGATCCTAGTACGATGCCTGCGGTCAGTCCGATCTTCATGATCGTAGGATTATCGAGATAGTCAAAATAGATCAAACCTATGAGCGGTGATAATCCAAGTACGGCTGATGCACCCAATGATATACGCCAATCCCTTTCAACCGGATACATGATCCACTCTTTGAGAGTATCCAGTCTGGGCTCCCGGGCTTGAATAATCAGTGTTATCATGTAAATACCTACACACCATATCAGTATCTGGATAAAGGGCAGGATGGAAGCGCCGAAGTTTTCGGAAAGCACCGTCATTATGATATTACCGTTGGCCGATGATATACTTGAGAATGCGCTACCCAGAGTGCTTGGCGTAAAATCCGACGCGGTTTCTTTAGAGAATAGCATGAATGAAGAAGTATGTTGAGCAGATGGTACGAGGCCGAAGACCTCTATGTTGCCGCTCGATGATGTGAGAACGATGAACAATCCAGACACTGCCGTCGATACCAGAGCAAGGTAGGTAGAGAAGAGTATCGCGGACATAACTGGAAGAAGGAAAACAGGTCCGAAACGTGCTAAGAATACTATGGCGAACACGAAGAATCCGAACTTCCAATCGAAAAAGGACGCCATCAATACTAGGAGTGAGAATATCAAGAACACCAACCCGAATTCTGGTGATTGATAGGCTGCCGCACCTGTGACCAATAGGGCTAGAATAAGGAGTGAATTGTAGGGATACTTGTAAGCGATGGCTCCCACGACCACGGAAAGAGTCAATATCATCCACCACGGATAGAACGGGATGAAACTCAGACCCACTAATGATGTCAGGAAGAATCCCACAGGTATAAGAAATTCTGGATCGATTGTCTCGTTTATCAGAGCGGTCCTTAATTTATGCATCCACCCGTCGCCGTTCAATCTATCATCTGATTTATCGCCCGTGGTCAAGGCTAGTTTGATCTGCCTCTTTTCGTTGTAGATCGACCAGAACGCTATCATGGGCAGGAAAATTCCAGCGAATATACCGATCAACAGATAAGCTTGTGGGAAATAGATCATATCGTGGGACAGCGAAGCCATGGATTCAAGATTGACCTGGAAAGTCGCGCTCTCCCCGCTCTCGCCCCCTTCTAAAGTTATATTCTTTGTTTTTTCGATCCCTTTGTAGTTGATTGCGATGGTATAATAGCCCGGTTCTAATGGGGTGGTGATGTGTGCCCTGCCGTTTTTCGTTTCTCCCTGGAAAACAACATCTTTAGAATCCATAACGACGACTTCCGCCCCATCTACATATTCATCGGAGAGTTTATCGTAAACAACGATGAGCGGTTTGACCAGGGCGTCCTCTCCACCGACCGTATAAGAGTGATTACCGGATATTATCTTCTCTCCGTACATATCAAGAGCTTCCACGTAGAATGTAACCTCGGTATCGTCGGGATAACTAGGTATCTCGAGCTGCCACTGGTCACCCTCCTGCTTGAAAGTCCCACCTCCTTCAAGTGTGGGGCCATCGGGTTGTTCGAATGTAGCTTTTAAACTAGCCCAGTTTATCTGGATGATATCATTCTGGGGGGTCAGAATTACCGTCACCGAATCGTTGGATGTAGGGGGATCCGGTGAATAAGATATCTCCAGGTTATCGTAAAAATCATCCGATACCCAACTGCCGGATTTTACAACCGTGTAAGTGTATTTATCCGAGGTGAGCCAATCCTCACCGTCCAATGTGGCTTCCACCCAGAATTTTATCGTTACGCCTCCTTGATTCCAGTCCTCAGGTATCCACCCGGTCATGCTGGTTTTTTCCTCGTCGTAGCTGAATTGATAATCATCCGGAACGTTCCCGGGTTCGGAAAAATTATCGTCTTCTTCCCCTTTGTAGCTGAAGACCAGATACGCATCAGATATGTTCTGGGCGGTGTTGCTGGATATCACAACTTTGACGGTGTCGCCGTCAACTGGATACTGAGGCATATATGATAATTCAAAGGACTCTACAAAAGAATCTCCATTGGCTCTGACGGACTCTACTCCTGTTGCCAGAGTTGGAGATGCTGTAGTACTGATTAATATAAAAGCGGCTAACACTAAGATCATGATAGAATTTCTTATCTTTCGTTGCATAAATATCCCAAATTCATTTTTTTCTCTTTTTTATCTTCGAACTCGCTTTCAGGCACTCCAGAATGCATCTTAACCCCTATCTTGTCCTGGACCTTCAACCTACTGCTGACCGCCTCTCCGATACCCAAAGCCACGAACACCGCCACGAAAAGTGACACGGGCTGGAGCTGCGGCGAAGAGCTCATGCCCAGGGAAGAGGATGGTACTGGAAAAGTGTCTACCGGTGGAGGAGGTGGAGGTGAAGAACTGGGTGGCGGTGGCGGCGGAGCACCGCCTCTTATGACACCGTAAACGGAAGTCCCTGGGAAGGACGTATAATTGTTCTTGAAATCCCAAGGTTTTACATAGTAAATACCGGAACTCCTTCTGAGTATCCTGGTCCATCCATAATTTTGTACCGTCATCGAGAACGAAACCTCCCAAGAATCCCCGAGTTTCATGGTCCTTGATAGATTCCATACGGCCGATATCGACCCGCCTTGGAACCTAATGTAAGATGGTTCTATAGAGAAATTAGAATATTCCACATTGAGATCATCGTTGAAATCAGCCCTTACGGTGATATTCCTCCCTGCTAGTGAGGTATGGATCTGGTCTGATATATTGAGATATGTGCCCAGCAGGTCGTCCGCTTCGGTTATATTGAAGTATTCACCCCCGGTTGAATTCGCCAACCATCTGAGTAATTTGGTGTCTACTTCCTTTCCCAACCCGATCGTGAATATCGATATCTGGTTGTCCCATACCTTCTTCATGGTTTGCAGCGTGACATTCTCTGTCGGTCTCCCATCGGTGAGTATTATCTCCACCCACTGTTTTCTCGGGTGACCGTTCTCTATGAGTTCTTCAGTTGAAACCGAGATGGCCTTTTCGAAATTGGTTCCACCCCCGGGCTCATCGTACTGTTCCGCCAATCTTTTCAATCTATCATGGTTTCTGGTCAACCCGGATTTTAACTTCGCATCAACGGCGAACTTGACCAGAGCTCCTCTGTCGGGCTTAGCCATATCGTCGATGTATTGTTGAACTGCATCGACTCTGACGTAGTGAGGGTCGGGTGTGTCCATGCTGCGTGACCAGTCTAAGATGAAAACCGTGTCCTGCGCCACGCTGGTCAGTGCTCTCTCACCAGTTGCCTCTAGGCTCAGATTTACGTTGATCTTCTTGGGTGACCCCTCGGCGTGCTCAAGGTAGGCGGATTTCGGGTTCGCTTCAACGTGGGTTTCGAAGTAAGGTCCAGGTACATCTACATCGTCAGAACCCGTCTGTGCTGAAGTGGTGTTCAGAGCACACAGCTGTAGAGTCATAACTGTGATTAAACCAAGCATGAATAAAGCCCGAAGGATTTTTTTGTCAGAGGTGAAAAAATACACTTTATATCCTCTCTTTTCGTGGTTTATAGCTCCGCTTAGTCCACGCTTATACTAGAGGTGGTATAAATAGATTGATTATTGTATGTGAATGGGTAGTAAGTTGACAGAGTGTGAATTTCTATCCGAGAAGTCCCAAGAGCTCACTGCTTTTAAGCTTCTTTGTAAGAATCAGAAACAAACACTTCCTCTTTCAACAACTTACTCACATGTTCGTAAGATTGCTGATTCGTAGTAATCGGAGATTACTCCTCTTACAAACTTCTCTCGCTTCGCTCTGGAAGATTTGTAATGCTGCCGGACTGTCGTCCGCCCACTTTTTAGTTTATTCGCCGTGCTCAGAAACATAAAAAAGGTCGTAGGAAGAACAGGTTCTTTCTCCTCTTTTCAATATCTCCCTCTCCGTTCCAGATATATGAAAATACGGGGAAGAGATGGAAAAAGTGATCGGTTTTCCAGGATATGTATGGTGCAGAGATTGTCATATCACCAAGAAGGTAGAAGAATGCAATTCAGAAGGAAAAGAAGTAG